>JAVZOV010000001.1:0-300643 GCA_038881895.1 Thermoprotei archaeon | reverse complement strand
GACCGTTAGTGCTGTATCTCCTGATCACATCGACAGGCCCGATAGACTCCTCGTTATCATAATACAGAATATAACCACAGGCTCCACACACCACAGTCATCGGCATTTAACACACCTTTGAGCATTATAAAATTTCAGAATAAAGTATTTATAGCTTATTGCATGAAATAGTATGACTTTTTATGATGAAAGTTTTGCATATTCGGTTTACTCTAATAAAATTTTGATACAGATTGAATTGTTTTTATTCAAATAATGTTTAGCTATTTACTAAATTTTTTTATAGCAATTATACTAGTCTAGGGCACACAATATATAGTGGACATGATGAGCAATATTTAACTTTATTACCGCACCAGTACTTTCCAACAAGTTCTAATGCAGAGAGTATTTTTGGATTTTCGGGAAAAAGTTCAACGCTTATTTTTTTAACTATCATTGATATCCTTTCTTTATCCGGTATTTTTGCATCTTCTTGTGTTATGAATCCTAATTCTGTTAATGGTCTTAATAGAGAATTAGTGATTGGTATTCTGATTTCATTATGAACACTCTCCCATAATCCATAGACCATTGTTATCTGCCAGATTACTATATCTGCAAATTCTAGATTACAACCAGGTAGTGCACTTAGTGCTTGGCGAAGAATATTGAATGCATCTTTTTGATTTTTTGGTTTACCATTTGAAATAATATCGTTTATTGTTTGCCTTTTTTCATCATACTCTGGACTTGTGTATTGATCGGTTTCGTCTTTTATTATATTTACAAGACTCCATGAAAGATCTGTTAAATCCTCGGTGTTACTGTTTATTATCCACTTAGCAATTATACTTACTGTTTTGGATATTTTTCTGATTTGTGCTTCACTCATGCTTTTTGCTTGCTTGATTGTTGAGAATGCTAAGAATACATGTTCTTCATCTGTATATGATTTGATTGATGTTGCGATATCACCTATTTTGTTTATTAGTTTCCATGCGAGGTGAAGTGTTCTGGCTTTAGTAATGTTGTTTTGCTGGTCTAGAATGCCTACAAGCATTATCCCAAAGATTAAAGATTCTTTTGATAAAGAAATTTTGTTAATACCTATTTTACTCATTCGTTTCTCTATTCTATCATTATTCCTTTCGTTTAACTCGTACAATCTTTCTCTAAGATAATCGATAGATACACTTTTAACGTTAATCATTTCTTTATCTGTAAGAAATACATCAAATCTAAATATAAACCTTCCTAAAAATTGTGATCTTAACTTCAGATTTTGAAATCATAGTATGATTGTGATCAAAGTGCTTTATGTTGTTCAAACCATTTTTGATAACGTTCTATCATATCTTTGGTTATACTTGGTTTTCTATTTTTGATCACAATCCTAAAATCTTCCATCGTAATTCTTCTAGGTTCACTTTTATCGTTATATTCAAAGAACTCCTCAATAACTCTTATGTACGCATCTCTACACACATCTAGAATATCACTGGCTGAATAACCGTCAGTTATTTTAGCTAATTCTTCGAGATCTACAGAGGGATCTAGTTTAAGCTTTGATGTATAGAATTTAAACAACCCAACTCTTGACTTAAAATCTGGGGGTGGCACGAGTATTCTTTTTTGGAAACGCCTTATAAAAGCTTCATCTAACATCCAAGGTTTATTAGTAGTTCCGATGACAAATATAAGACGATCTCTCTCTTTTTCCATCAATCCATCCATTTCTTTAAGTAGTTGAGTGCGCATTCTAGTCTCACCACCGACTTCCTGAAAATGTATTGATGCTAATGCGTCAATCTCATCCATAAGAATTATTACTGGCCTGTTCTGAGATTCTAATCTTCTTGCCTCTCTAAATACTTTAGCAATATTTTTTTCCGATTCACCAAGCCATTTTGACATAACATTAGAACTATCAATAAGCATTACTGTGGCATTGATTTCATTTGCAACAGCCGCCATTAACATGGTCTTACCACAACCAGGCGGCCCAAAAAGAAGAATACCTCTTGGCCAACCCAATGGGAAAAGATCGCGTCTTTTTATTGGATATACCACTGAATGGACTATTGCTCTTTTTGCATCCTCAAGATCGATAATATCTTCCCATCTAACATTTGGTCTTCCTTCTAAAACATACTCTGTATCAATGTTAGATTTTTCTTTTTCATTAGTACCATAATAGTTACCAATTTCTTCGGCTTGATCTTCTAATAATTTTTCGAGTTCTTCGACCTTGTTTCTATACATCATTATGTAACGTGCATAATTCCTGTTCATTATACTATATGGATACAATTCGATTAATTTCGATAATGCATCTATGGCTCTCCTATAATATCTAATTGCTTCACTATATTGTTTGTTATTTTCATATTGGATAGCTTTGATGGCGTTTTCTCTTGCATTGTCTAATAATTCTTTACTTGCATACATCTGCTACCTACTCCCGGATGATTTACTCAGGTTTTAATTTACCAGCACGACTTAAATTGTCTACAGCTTTCCTTATATCATCAGGAGAGACACCCAAATATCTAGCGCAATCCATCACATTAAGTTCGCCATTGTGTTCTATAACCCATAAATAGACTTTGTCTTCTAGAGAGAGAAGTTTTTCAGTTCTCACGTTTATGACTTTATTTTGAGTACTTGAACTTTTATCAGACCTTGATAATTGGCTTTCTCCTATGCTAATAGACTCAACAATTTTCTGAACTTTATCAGTAATCTTCTCTTTGGATGCTGTAGGAGGTTCTGGTAATAAGGACTTTTCTTTTATCATAGCACCTGCAGCATCAGCAGCTTCTTTTAAGATTTTATTTATATCTACGTCACTCGTATCTAAAGGTAATGATTCAAATGTGCTTGGATATTTTGCACCTAACTGCTCAAGCACTGCATTTGATAAAACTTCAATGTCATTTTCAAGTTCTGGTGCAACCTGAGGTATTACAGTACGAATATCACTTATAAGACCTTGTAATGATGAGAGTAGGCTTGCTGCATCACCAAGCTCAACAATTGTCTCTAGCCTTAATAACAATTGTTCTAATGAGATACTTGCACTTTCAACAGATCTAACTAACTTTCTTAGTTCAGCTACCTCGTTAGCATACATAGTAGCATATTGAGATTTCCCTGATACCTGGGCTGTTACAATCTTGTCGAACATCTCTTTCTCTTTTTTCTTCAACCTGTACTTGGCTAACTCTAAACGTGAAACATAATTTCTAAGTTTTATCATAGTATCATTGATTATGTCTTTAAGGGCACGTCTTCTCTTTAAAAGATTTATTCTAACCATGATAGATCAACCTCCTCCCATAATTAAGGGAGATGAATGAAAGAAGTGTGAGAAAAACCGATTACCAATAAAAAAGAAAAAATAATATGAAAATAAAAAATTATTTAGACTATTTGCATCATCCGCCGCTAAGGCATGTGCGTAGCCTGCGGCGTCCATATTATACACCTAGTTTTATGTGGTTGCGGGGCCCTTCTCTTTTTCTGGACTTGGAAGCTCTGAAAACTCTTTACTCCTGCTTTCAGCAACAACCTGTGCTTCCTTGAGTATCTTTTCGGCTTCTTCACTCTGTGGTCCGAAAGCTCCAAAGTGAACACCTGAGATCTCTCCAGCTTCAGTGAGTACAGATGTTAGTGCTTCACCTATGTCACCTAATTCTCTCTCAGCTTCAGGTAATATACCTATTAATTGTCTCTTAACAGCATTCACAACACCTATTGCAGGTTCGATTGCAGCTACAACATCACCTATCTCCTTAATTGTGCCAAGTCTTAATATTACAGATTCTAGTGCTATTTTACTTTGAAGTACAACTTTGGCAACTTTTCTTACTCCAGCTACCTCATTGGCGTACATGTATGCACGATCAGTATCATTCTTTATATATGCATTAACCAATTGTTCAAAAAGTCTGCGGTCTCGTTCTTGTAAACGGTGATAAAGCTGATCAAGCTTCATGGTCTGAGTTTCAAGTTTTCTTGTCACCTGGTCGATCTTATTCTTTAGCGGTGGTGATGGGTATACCGCATCCCTTATTCTTCCTGAAAGAGGCTCTTTTGGCTCTCTTTCCCATCTTCTTGCGAAGTTTGCCATTTATTTATCACCAAATCTGTGATAACAAAATACTAAAATAAAAGAGAAGTATTTTGCGTGTATCAAAGCACAAATGAAAAAACATTATAAAATGTTTATTAGATGATAGCAAAACATTTCATGTAAGAATTATAAAATAGAAATTAAAGCACTATGACAAAAATAATAGAAGAAATAGACAGGTCTCAAAAAGAGAGAACCAATAATGAAGTTTCTTTAAAAATATTTAGAAGCTAAAAAGTCTAAAGCGAAACTGAAGGTCATATTAAAAAAATAATTAATGATGCAGAGGAGAAATGTGAGAAAACCCTTAAAAGGAATTTTAACCAAAAATCCTACATTATTAACTAAGAAATGAAAGAAAGATTTATTGCATGAGAATTTTAAATGTAGTTTAAACATGTACTTTAAAGGAGAAGTAAAATATTTTATCCTAACATTAGTTTGATGCTTCTGAGTAAATCTGAAAAACATTCGCGAGCAATGTTTGTTATTGATAGGTCTTTTTCGCTGATTTTCTTAGATAATCGCTCTATTCTATATGATATTGGTGGATGAGCATCGAACCATTTTAACCATGAATAAGCCCTAGTAGAATAGTCTTGTTCATACTTAAGTCTTCTATATCCAATTCTCTTTAATGCTTCTGTGAGAGAATCAGCACTATTTGTATAAAATGCTCCCATTAAATCTGCTCTTTCTTCAAAAAATTTTGCTATGAAGAATACTGTGGTGAAGGAGAACATTAGGTATAAATAAGCTAATATGATTGGTAGATTTAACGTTATGAATATTCTTACAGTGTATTCGATGGAGAATAATGTTGATACTACTATAGGATCATGATTAACTATGTGGCTAAACTCGTGAGCAATGACGGCTTTAATTTCATTTTCTTTTAATGTCATCAGTAAGCCGATTGTTATTGCTATTGTGGCATATTTTTTTGAGATGCCTGTTGCTGCAGCGTTTGATATTGTTGTGTTTATTAGAGTGATCCTAGGTATACTAATGCGAAAGTTTTTTCTTACTTCATCAACTAGTTTATATATATCTATACTGGTTATCTTAACGTTCAAAACATTTATACCATATTTATTTAATATGCTTGTTACTGTCAGAGCATCCACAGAATTGTTCATTTTTATGGTTTGTTCATAAATTTCTTTTTTAATCTGGGCTTTATTTTTAGATATTATATTAATACTTTTTGCGTATTCATTATCCGTTATCCAACATTCAACTATGTGCGCGTGACGATCATCTTCTGTGATTTTATAATCACTAATCTTTAACATTATTTTATCTGAAAATAGCAAGATTATATATTGACCCAGAACTAATACTATCGGTAAATAATATCCTAAAAAGTAAAAACCAATTGTGGCAATTATAATCAATATACCAACCATGGCGATTGGATTTCCTAAAAAAAGTTTTAGTAAAATATTTTCCATCCTCGATTTTTCTGTTAAGTAATATTTATCTGTAAAAAGGAAAGCAATAGATTTTGCCGGTTGTTGTAACGTTATAACTGGATAAAGTAAGCCCTTTATTATCTCATATGCTTTATTAGCGGTTTTAATATCTCCATTCGACCAAATTACTACCATTGGCTCTTCGTCAGGAACTATTATTACTCGCGCATTTATTTGTTGTAAAAATATTTCTATTGCGCTGTGATTCTGGAATGTTGTTTCTGTGAATGGTATATTTTTTTCCTCAATTCTTTTCTTTACATCATTTTTATTTAAAGATTCTGGTAGTCGGTATATGAATGGTATGTTGTTATACCCCGGATTAGCCAACATCAAAGTCACCTAAGTAGTTTAATCTTCTTGAAATACTGACTTGACCATAAATTGTTAGTAATTGTGATTGTATGTATGAGATTAGTTCATTAAAGTTTTCTATGAGTTGTCTCTCTACATCATCGGCTGAACTCTCATTTTGAACTGTGTGGTAGTATGCTTTTAAACCTAAATACCGTGCTGATTCACTATTTATCTTTAATCCCATCATGCGAGCCTCGTGCTTTATAAGCTTCTCGATATCTTTGATGAAGTAGTACCAAAATGTCATTCTTCTCACGCTTTAAGGATATATTCGTGTTGGTGTTCTTGGAAACATAACGGAATCTCTAATATGTGGAAGTCCTGCTATCCATTTTATAAATCTTTCTATTCCAAGACCGAATCCAGCATGCGGAACAGACCCATACCTGCGAAGATCAAGATACCATTCATAATCTTCTGGTTTAAGACCAAAATCTTTAATCCTCCTAAGCAGTAGATCTAGGTCATGTATCCTTTGACCACCGCTGGTTATTTCTCCTAACTCAGGAGCATAGAAATCTGATGAAAGAGTAACTTCTGGCCTTTGGGGATCGGGCATATGATAAAATGACCTAGTAGAGACTGGGAATTTCGTTACAAAAAACGGGGTATCAAAACTATTCGCTAGAACTTTTTCGGCTTCGGCACCAAAGTCTTCACCCCATTTCATGGAAATCCCCTTAGAAGAAAGCAGATCCAAAGCTTCATCATAAGTAATTCTTGGATATGATGGTTCAGGAATCTTTATCTTATCTCTTCCTAAAATTGCTAGCTCACGTTTTCTCTCTTCAATAACCTTCTTTGCAGCATGGTATACCAACTCTTCTTCTACACGCATTATATCATCATGATTAGCAAAAGCCACTTCAGCCTCTAGATGCCAAAACTCAGTAAGATGCTTAGGCGTTCTTGATTTTTCAGCTCTAAATGAAGGTTCTAATGAGTAAACTTTCTCAAATGCGAAAATAGCAGCTTCTAAATAAAATTGCGAGCTCTGTGTTAAATAAGCTGTTTTACCAAAATACCTCACAGGAAATAATGTTGCTCCACCCTCAACTGCTGCAGTGATAAATATAGGAGCCTGCACTTCTACAAACCCATTCGCATCAAGCCACTCTCTAAAACCTTTTATGGCTGATTCCCTTATCCTTAGAACAGCAATAGTTTTAGGCCTTCGAAGTTGTAAATGTCTATGATCAAGCAAAAACTTTTTACCCACACCCCTCCTTATAGGGAAATCACGGGAAACACCTATAATCTCAACAAACTTGGCACTAATCTCAACACCACCAGGAGCCCTAGGGTCCTTCCTTAATGTACCAATAATCCTTAAAGATGCCTCCCTATCCAATTGTGTTATCATGTTATAAACATCTTCACCAACAATATTCTTTCTAATAGCAACTTGTATTGACCCGGTGCTATCCCTTAAATTAATAAAAGTTAAACCACCGTGAACTCTTAAATTTTCAGCCCAACCTAATAACTCAACCTCTGAACCCTCATCCTTAAGAATTATATCTGATATAAACATCTTCTTACCCAGTACAATCTTTCTTACATTATTTGTCACACCTGACCACTCCACTACTCAGCTCATTTTATCTGACACAAACAAAAATATTTATCGCTTTAAAAACATCTTTACATATCTACATACAAAATAAAGATGTTGAATAATTTAAGCAAAGATTAATCAAGTTGAAAGATCAGACGAACAATTCATGAAGTTTTCATAACTTTTTACTGAAAGAACAAGACTTTCAGTAAAAAATGTTAGCTTTCACTCTTAAGAATGTTTAATTCTTGCATAAAAATTTAAGAACAGTACATGCGAGTTCTGTTGTTGGATAGTTAACGTAACGTTTTATTATTATCTGTCTCAGTCTTAAAAGTTTCATGAGCAGGCTTTCGGGAACAACAGTGAAGCGCTCCACATTCTAGAGTTTCATGGATGCTCATTCGGTTTATTAACTTACCCACTGAACGTCGCGCATAAGTGAAAAGATAATGCAAAAAAGCTAGCTATTCAGAAACTGCAACCTAACTCCATTGAAGGATGAATAAAAAGTATTTATATACGTTGTTCTATAAAAAAGATTGCGTTGTAATGAAAAGTATTAGAAGCCTATTACAGAGTAAGGAGTATGATATTTTACGAATGATAGTGGAACAAGCCATTATTGTACGTGATTCTATCTTTTTACTTGATGATTTATTTCAGAAATTAAAGAGTGGAGATTGGGGATATGCAATAGAAAAGAGTTTAGAAATTGCTAGAGAAGAACATAAAACTGATGTTAAGCGGGAAGAGATCGCTACAAAAATCTTTAAAGAAGCATACATGCCGGATTTCAGAGAAACAATATTGATGTTAACTGAGAAAATAGATGAGGTAATGGATTCAATAAAGGATACGTCTAGAATTATGACTCAGAGAAAGTTTGATGAAAAAATACTGAGTATTTTAGAACCAGAGCTTAGTGCTTATGTGAAATTATGTGTGAAGGCTATTGAAACGATGTATTTTTCAGTAAGCAAGCTTATTGCTAACATCGACGAATCAATAAAACTTATAGATGAAATTAAGTCGCTGGAAGTCCAGGTTGATGAAATGAAAATGTTATTGATGAAACGTATATATAACATGGATGAAAAAGTAATTAGCGTATTAACACTACTTCAAATTAAGGATATCATTCTCTTTATGGATAATATTGTCGATAATGCTGAGGATGTTGGTGATGTTTTACAACTCTTATATTTTGCCGTAAAAAGTTAAAAGCACAAAATATACAAACAGGGAAATGACAACCCCAATAACTGGTGTTATTATCCAATTCTTAAACATTTTCATAGAACTACCAATACGTAAACTTCCTTTAGCAAGACTTATACCAATTAAGCTCCCTGTTACTGTTTGAGTTACTGATATTGGCATACCCATTACTGTGAAAAATTGTATTATAATATTAGATGAAAGAAGGGCTGACAAAGTTGCTATACGACCCAGTCTGCTAAGACGAAAACCAACTTCAATAAATATTTTTTTGCTTATTACGAGTAATCCTAATGCACCAGCAATACCATTAATTAACAAAAGTTCAGTATGACCAATCTGTGTCAAAGAAACCCTAATAATAGATATAACAAAACCGATCACATTTGCTCCAACCAGGTACGAATTATACAAACTCATAAACATAATTAGAAGTTTTACCTTAAAACTCAAACCTACATAAGGCTTTGAAAACGAATATTGATAAAAAATATTATAAAAAAATGCTGACAAAAATACTGATAATACAACACTAACTATCCATGATACAACAGTGAATAAAAAATAGTCCCAATTGATTATAAATATTCCTGCAGCAGCGAATCCTGCTATAGAAACTATCACCAACTGAGATACTGATGTAGGAACACCGAATGCACTCAATAATACAAGAGTGATTATCGATGAAATCATTACAGGTAAGAGCTCGCTAGATTTGCTATTAACAATCAATGTACTACCATAATTAATCATCAACGTTGCATTTATTATAACACCAGCAAGTATTCCTATAGCACAAGAAAATATTGCACTTTTTCTCTTAAAAATACCTGAACCCATGAGAATGGCTGGACCAATAGCAGAATTATTTCCACCACTCGTCAAACTCAAAATGATACCAACAGATAAAATTATAAGCTCTCTAATAATTTCTGCTCACCTCAAACAAAAGGAACACCATATAATATTGTCATTAACGCTCTGACTATTATAATCCTTACACCAATCCATGCTGAAATTAGCATAAACGTAGCAGCTAATCTATTAGCGCGCAAAAGCTCACTTGCAGCATAAGATTGAAGAATAATACACCAGGTTATAGGTACTACATCGGCAATGAAAACATTCAGAATATAATAAATGCTATTAGATTGTGACCATTTGATTAATGCCTCTTGAAATTGAACAGATAACGGAATGCCAAGCTCGTAGCTATATTGCATTCTTGGAAGAAAAAGCATTGTAATCCCAGAAATTAATCGTCCAAGACCAAGCAGTAGTAACAAATAAAACGAGAACAACACAAATACTTTATAATATTCATGCCTTACAGAAACGAGAACAAGAAGCATAGTCGAGAACAATATTAAACCGGATCCTTCTATAAAATATATGGTAAGCTCAGAAGAATAATATTGAAAAGTATTTCCAAAAACCCCATTAACCTCTATAATCTTCGATGCAAAAGCATACGATTTAAACATGGAAAAGAGCAGAAACATTATGAAAGCCATCATTGGACTCAATAGATCTGGGGCTACCAGTACTTCCTCTATTAATGCGTGTGGACTGTGAATAATCCTAATCAATCGTCTTGTTGTTCGTTTAATAGTGATCAATAGCACCCATTCTCTTTAATTGTAATTATTGAGATGTAAATAAATTTATTTAATAAAAATAACCCTTCCTTACAGAAAAATTAGACAAGGGAATCTAGAACTTCAGTCCTATGATTGCTGATAAGCTTAAGTTAGCCATAAGCTTTTTGAGTGAATCACTCATATCAGAACTCAATATAATAAGAGGTTGGTTTTAAGGAACTGAAGATCTTTCAGCTTCAGTGAAGATTGTTTAATCAAATATTAAGGAGTAAATGTATCATTCTCTTTCTTATTCTAAAGTAAACTTTATTTTACAGAGTAGAATAAAAATAAGTGGTTAGTGAGAATAAATGTCTTCAATCAGGGAAGTCGAGCTTGTAGTAATGGAAGCAGAACCTGATAAAGTTGGCACAGGATATGCCTCAATGAGCAGAAAAATTATGGGACAGTTAAACATAGTGCCTGGTGATATTATCGAAATAGTAGGAAAGCGCAATACCTATGCAATATCATGGCCACTTCGTTTTGACGATAACAGAACAATAATCAGAATGGATGGGATAATAAGAAGAAATGCAGGCGTATCAATAGGTGATACTGTTAAAGTACATCCTGCAACACTTAAACCTGCTACAAAAGTTACACTCGCACCATTAGACTCACGAATACCTGAGGACTTGCTTCATCATGCGCGTTCAAGAATTTATGAACGAGCTCTCTCACAATCAATACCTGTAAATAGGGGTGATGTAATACAAATACCAGTAGGATTAGGCGGTAGAATAAATCTGATGGTTGTATCAATAGCTCCCGGACCATCAGGAATAATTACTGATTCCACAGAAATTACCATCAGGTCTGAACCTGTAAAAGAAGAAGAAGTAATGGTAGCGAGAGTTACATTTGAGGACATAGGAGATTTAGAGGAAGCAAAAATGCGTATTAGAGAAATAGTAGAGTTACCATTAAAACACCCTGAGCTTTTCAAAAGATTAGGAATTGATCCTCCAAGAGGAGTATTGCTTTATGGTCCTCCTGGAACCGGTAAAACATTACTGGCGAAAGCCGTAGCCAGCGAATCTGGAGCACACTTTATAACTATAAATGGCCCTGAAATCATGAGCAAGTTTTACGGCGAATCAGAGGCTAGATTAAGGGAAGTATTCAGAGAAGCTGAGGAAAACGCCCCATCAATTATTTTCATCGATGAATTAGACGCCATAGCTCCCAGAAGAAGTGAAGTGACTGGCGAGGTAGAAAAAAGAGTTGTAGCACAGTTATTAGCATTAATGGATGGTATGAAAGGAAGAGGGCAAGTCATAGTCATAGGTGCTACGAACAGACCTGATGCAATAGACCCAGCTCTCAGAAGACCTGGGAGATTCGATAGAGAAATAGCTATAGGAATGCCAGACAAAAGAGCACGTAAAGAAATATTCTTGGTTCACACTAGGAATATGCCTTTAGACAATGACGTGAATTTAGATGAGTTAGCTCAAATAACACATGGTTTTACTGGTGCTGATATTGCAGCATTATGTAGAGAAGCAGCAATGAACGCATTGAGGAGGTTTTTACCTAAAATAAACCTTGATGCAGAAACAATACCTCCAGAAATACTTCAAGAATTAAAAGTCACGATGGCAGATTTCGAGGCTGCAATGAGAGATGTTCCACCATCAGTGTTAAGAGAAGTTCTTATAGAAGTCCCTGAAGTTCACTGGGAGGATATAGGCGGAATAGATGATGTGAAACAACTTCTTAGGGAGGCCGTCGAATTACCGATCAAGAAACCGGAAATATTCGAAGAAGCAGGTATAAGACCACCAAGAGGTATATTGCTTTATGGTCCTCCTGGAACCGGTAAAACATTACTGGCGAAAGCCGTAGCAACAGAAAGTGAAGCAAACTTTATAGCAGTTAGAGGCCCAGAATTACTAAGTAAATGGGTTGGTGAATCCGAAAAAGGTATCAGAGAAGTATTTAAGAAAGCAAGGCAAGCAGCCCCATGCATAGTGTTCTTCGATGAAATCGATGCGATCGCGCCTGCAAGAGGCTTAAGAAGTGGTGATTCCGGTGTCACAGAAAGAATGGTGAACCAGCTTTTAACTGAAATGGATGGATTGCAGACATTAAAAAATGTTGTAGTTATTGGTGCTACAAACAGGTTAGATATAATAGATCCCGCATTACTCCGACCTGGGAGATTCGATAGAATAATATTCGTTCCACCACCAGATTTGAAAGCACGTATCGAAATCTTTAAAGTTCACACTAAAAAGATGAAACTAGCAGAAGATGTTAACGTAGAAGAATTAGCGCTCAGGACAGAGGGATATACTGGAGCTGATATAGAAGCAGTGTGCAGAGAAGCAGCTATGGAAGCGATAAGAGAGGGCGTACGTCCTGTAAAAGTAGCTGCAAGACATTTTGAAAAAGCTCTGAAGAATGTCCCATCAAGCGTAACTCAGGATGATCTGAAATACTACATGGAAGTTTATAATCAATTCAGAAAATCATCAAGACAACCTGAAAAGAAGCCTGTCGGAATATACATGTAAAATATTCTATTAAAATTATGAAAAATTTTATAAAAATTAACTTATAAAAGTTATTATTAATTAGTAAAAATTTAATATATTTATCCTGTTTTATTTTATTCATGTTTTGAAAAATATTTAAGTAGTACATCATATTTAGTTATCATTGGTGAGAATCTTGGATACTCATGATAAAAAACGAATAGTAATAATGGGTGCTGCCGGTCGAGATTTTCATAATTATAATATTCTTTATCGTAATAATACAGAGTATGAGATTGTTGCGTTCACTGCAGCACAGATACCTGGTATTGCCGATCGCAAGTATCCGCCTGAATTAGCTGGGCCGCTTTATCCACAGGGAATACCTATTACGAGTGAATATGAACTGCCTCAAATAATAAAAAAGTATAATGTTGACGAAGTTGTGTTTTCGTATAGTGATGTGCTTTATAACGATATAATGCACAAATCTTCAATAGTACTGAGTTCTGGAGCAGACTTTAAGCTAATAGCTCCAGAAAAAACCATGATAAAATCGAATAAACCTGTCATAGCAGTTACTGCCTCACGTACTGGTGCTGGGAAAAGTACGGTTTCCCGTAAGCTTGTATCGTTGCTTAGAGAAGAGGGAGTACATGTTGTGGTTGTTAGGCATCCCATGCCTTATGGAGACCTTTTAAATAGCATTGTTATAAGGCTTGAAAAGCTTGAGGATCTAGATAGATTAAATCTAACGATAGAAGAAAAGGAAGAGTTCGAATCCTACATGAAAATGGGCATCGTGGCGTATGAAGGTGTTGATTACGAAAAAATACTTAAGAATGCTGAGCATGAGGCTGACATAATTATTTGGGATGGAGGAAACAATGATACACCATTTTATAAACCAGATCTTTATATAACAGTGGTTGACCCTACTAGACCAGGTCATGAAGTGGGTTCCTATCCTGGAGAAATAAATGTCATGATGGCTGATTTAATAGTGATCAGTAAAGTTAACACAGCAAAACCTGATGACATAGATACTGTGGAAAAGAATGCGCATAAACTTAATCCTAAGGCTACGATAGTTAAAGCAGAATTCGAAATTTCGATTGATAATCCTCAAATGATAGAAGGTAAAAAAGTCATAGTTGTTGAGGACGGCCCCTCTGTAACACATGGACACATGCCGTTCGGAGCCGGTTATATTGCTGCAAAACGGTATGGTGCATCAGAAATTATTAATCCCAAACCATATGCACAAGGCATATTTAAAGAAATCTATGAAATGTATAAGCATACAGCCGATGTAGTGCCAACAATAGGTTATGGTACAGAACAAATGAAACAACTGCAGGAATTTATTAATAAAATACCTGGAGACACAGTGGTACTAGGAACACCATCAGATATAAGCCGATACCTCAAGTTAAATAAGCCTGTCGTCCATGTAAAATATGAGATGGTTGATGTAGGAGAACCAAACTTTAGCTCTATAATAAAACAATGGATAGCTAAAAAAGTCAAAAAAGCAAAATTGGTATCCTCTCTCTAAGGAATAATATTTCTAATCGTTACAATTAAAATTGATTGTTTTTTAAGTTTTTGGTTTATAAATAGGATTCCTATCATCGTGCGCTACAAGCTCTACTATACCTTCGCTTTCAAGTCTCTTAAGTAACCTTTTTGCCTCCCCCATTTTTACACTAAATTGACTGGAAATCACCCATGGAGATAAGTATTTAAAATTCTTTAGTTCTGCTTTTACCCTGCCCATTAACGATGTGTCAACTATTGCTGTAGTAGTCTTACTTTCCCTCTTTGTTTCCTTAACTTCTTTACTTTTTTTCTCCTTCATTTGTTGTTTTAATTGCTCTTTCTCGAGTTGTTTTATGCTTTTCTTTCCTTTTCCTCCCATAGCACTCCCTTAATTATTTAGACGACCATGTAAATAAGTTTATTTCTTGGTCGGAAAGAGGCGCCCATGTACTTTTTGTACTTAGATTTATTGTATAATCTCGTATCTCGTCCATTTTAATAAAGACCCATTTACGTGCTTTAGTAAATCTTACGGCACTCACAGCTTCTCTTATTGGATAATAGGAAAAATATTCTAACCAATCATAAAGTCTTTTAACTTGTTCTTTAGGTATCTTGACATTATTATTTTTGGTGGTCTTAACTTCAAAAAATACTATTCTGTTATTTTTTGTAGCAAAACCATCAACAATAGAAGCTGGTATTCTACGCCCTTTCCAACCAAATTTTGAAAGATATCGAAACAGGTCACGTTCTCCACGCTTACCTTTATATCTTCCACTCACTTTCTTTTGATTCTTCTCTTTCATGTTAGTACTATGATTAAATAATGCTTAAGCTTATATATTCTTTGTTTTTCAAAAATAAACTAGATTAGGTTAGATGCTCTATGAGTAAGATAAATCAACTACCCCAAAAATATATGCCAGTCAATTATGAGCTAGAAATCTTTGACTTTTGGGATAAAAACAACGTCTATCATAAAGTAGTAGAATTAAGAAAGAATAAACCAAAATTCTACTTTCTTGATGGTCCACCATATGTTACAAACCCTATACACGTAGGGACAGCATGGAACAAGATCATCAAGGATGCATTTCTCAGGTTTTATAGAATGAGAGGCTACATGGTTTGGGATAGGCCTGGCTATGATATGCACGGGTTACCCATAGAAGTGCAAGTTGAAAAGAACCTGGGACTAAAAACTAAGCGTGATATTTTAAAACTTGGTGTAGAAAAGTTTGTTAATGAATGTAGAGAATGGGCTTTAAAAAATCTAAAGATACAGGAAAAACAGTTCAAGGAATTAGGGGTTTGGATGGATTGGGAACATCCTTATAGAACAATAGAAAATGAATACATAGAAGCTGCATGGCTTTTTATAAAAAGAAGCTCAGAAAAAGGATTACTAGAGCATGGTGAAAAAGTTGTCTTCTGGTGCCCGAGATGCCAAACAGTGCTTTCTGGATATGAAGTAACAGAAGAGTACAGAGAAGTAGAAGACCCATCAATATACGTAAAATTTAAAGCAAAAGAAATGAATGCAGATCTCCTTATATGGACAACTACACCATGGACATTACCAGGTAATGTAGCAGTAATGGTTCATCCAAAAGAAACATACGTAAAAGTCAAAGATAAAAAAACAGGAGAAACACTAATCCTTGCAAAGAAGAGACTTGAACCTGTTGAAAAAGAAACTGGAATAACTCTGGAAATAATTGAGGAGTTCCCAGGTTCAAAACTTGAAGGTGTTTCATATGAACATCCACTTAGAGATCTTATTCCAATACAATCAGATCTTATTCATAAAGTTGTATTAAGCGAAGAATATGTAAGTATGGAGGAAGGAACAGGACTTGTTCACTCTGCACCTGGTCACGGTAGAGAAGACTTTGAAGTCGGTATGAAATATAAGCTTCCTGCATTGAGCCCTGTTGATGATGCCGGGTTATTCACACCTGAGGCTGGACGTTATTCTGGAATGTACGTTAAAGATGCTGATAAGATAATAATTGAGGATTTGAAAGAGAGAGGAGCATTACTGTATACCGGTAAAATAGTTCACAGATATCCACACTGTTGGCGATGCAAAACACCATTGATACAAAGATTATCTAAACAGTGGTTTATTACCGTGAGCAAAATTAAGGATGAATTAGTTAAGTTGTCAGATCAACCAGCATGGATTCCACAATGGGCTCTTGAAACTAGATTCAAACCATGGTTAAGAAATGCACACGATTGGGCTATCTCAAGACAAAGATATTGGGGAATCCCATTACCAATATGGAAGTGTGAAACGTGCGGATATAGTACAGTAATAGGTTCACTTGATGAACTAAAGAGTCTGGCCATATCAATACCAGATGAACCAATAGACTTACATAGACCATGGGTTGATAAGGTAGTATTGAAATGCCCAAGATGCGGCAATCCAGCAAAGAGAGTACCTGATGTTATCGATGTATGGATAGATTCAGGCGTGGCTCCATGGGCTAGTTTAAAGTATCCATCAAAAAAGGAAGACTGGGAATATCTGAAACCAGTTGATTTAATAATAGAGGGTCAAGATCAAATCAGGGGATGGTTTTATTCCCTTTTCACATCTGGATACATCACATGGGATGTGCCGATCTATCGTCAAGTAGTAATGCACGGATTTGGACTCGATGAGACTGGCAGAGCAATGCACAAAAGCTTGGGTAATGTAATCAATCCTGATGATGTGATTCCAAAATATGGTCGTGATGCATTACGATTATTCGAACTATCAAATGTCATATGGGAAGACCTAAGGTTTTCGATAAATGGTGTAAAAGAAGCATTCAGAACATTGAGCATAATATGGAACACATTCTATTTCGCATCATTATACATGAATCTTGATAAATTTGACCCAACAACCAACAATATAGATCGCTTAAGGGAATATCTACGTAATGAGGATAAATGGTTATTATCAAAGTATCAGAGAGTCATAAAATACATGACAGAGAGTATGGAGGAGGGTAGAATACATGATGCTGTTAGAACAATAATAAACTTCCTAGTAGAAGATGTCAGCCGATGGTACGTGAAATTAATACGAAGAAGAGTTTGGATAGAACCTAACGATCCTGACAAACTTGCCGCATATGCAACACTATATACAGCATTAGAAGGATCATTGAGATTACTTGCACCTTATGTGCCATTTATAACAGAGAAGATCTATCAATCAATGTTCAAAAATGCACAATTACCACTCAGTGTCCATATGTTAGATTGGCCTTCCGCTCGTGAAGATTTGATAGATGAGAAACTTGAAAAATTAATGGATATAGCAAAACAAATTGTAACAGCATCAAGTATGGCAAGACAAATGAAGGGCATGAAATTAAGAAAACCAGTCCAAAGAATTATAATAGTCTCTAAACAGAGCGAAGTATTGGATACTATAAAAACCTATGAGAACATGCTAAAAACACAGGTGAATACTAAAAACATCCTCCTAGCACAGAGTGAAGAGGTTGAGAAAGAATTAAAAATAATAGAGGCTAAGCTTAACCTTTCAAAGGCCGGACCTATACTTAGAGAAGATGTAAACCAAGTAATCGAAGCACTAAAGAGCATGAACGGATGGGAAATATTGGACACTATAAACAAAAATGGGTTCATAGAAATTAATACCAAAAAAGGAATCGTTAAACTTGATAAAGAAATGCTTATATTTGAGGAGAAAGTTTCTGGCAACTTTGCAGTAGGGCAATTCTATGGAGGATGGGTATATATTGATTTAATAATACCAAAAGAACTTGAAGCTGAAGCCTTAGCAAGAGAAATAGTGAGAAGAATACAAACAATGCGAAAACAACTTAATCTGCCAGTAGACGCTTTCATTAAAGTTCATATAGCAGTTCCAAGCCAAGATGAAGCCGAATTACTCCGCAAAACAAGAAAATACATAACAAGTGAAGCCCGAGCACAAAGTCTCAGAATCTCACTGAGAAAACCAAGCAAAAAAATGAACCTAATACAAGAATGGGAAATAGAGAACGATACATATATCGTCGGTGTTTCGCTTGTAAGAGAAAATCCTGTACTCAAAAGTTTAAGCGATCATGAATTAAGCAGCTCTTAGGGATTCATCAGTCTTCTTGACAAATTCTTTTGCATACCCTTTCTTTAACTAGGATCAGTTTGTGTGAGAGAAATCTCTATCAATTTATATTTATAGGTCGCCACACGACCAACAGAGTTTACAACTGAAAGCCTTTATTTAGAGCAGAGAAGAAGTCAGTCCAAACATGAACAAGTCTCCATTTAACCTAACTACCCCAAAACCGCTATCTATTGCAAAAAGAGGAACGAGAAATAATTTTTTATTTTATAAAAACATATTCAAAACAATGCTAAATGATTTAATTAGAAAAGTACTCTGGGATTTAGCATTAAAAAGAACTTTAAATAAAAATGACCTAGAAATATTAGGAATAACTGATGAAAGCAATCCAGCATTGATAGTAAGTACTGCATTACGGAATGGATTTCAGCTTAACGAAATATTAGAAATACTAACATGGCAGAATTTTGAACTCATAGTAGCTGGAGTTTATGAATTAAACAATTTCTTTACCATAAGAAACCTTCACTTTACATTACAAAATAAAAGAAATGAGATTGATATTATTGCAATTAGGGATAAATATGTACACGTAATAGAATGCAAACATTGGATAAAAACTAGAATATCAGGCAATATATCACGTATCGTGAATAATCATTTATCAAAAATGTTACTCTTCAAAAATATCGCAGGAAAGATCTTAGCACCACTAATATCAAACAAATCAATAATAATATTAATACCAGTAATAGTTATACCACCAAAGAGTGTACCAGAATATGTTGCAGGAATTCCGATTGTAACATTATATCAACTACAAGACTTTATAGATAAATTTGAGGATTACATGGATGAAATCGAACACATACCAATAAAATTACCTAAGACATTGCAGAAAGCCCATGATTTTAATCATGGGATGAACGCCTAATTTTTGAGCGAGTCGTTCTCAAGCGGGCTATGGGCTACATGTCCATGGCAGGGGCTGGTTTTGCAAATTCCAGAACTCGGTATGATGAAGGGATTAGTCCTAAAGAACCGAGAATCTCTCGACTTCAGTCGAGGAGAGTGTCAATTGATTCATCAATATTAATTTATTATAGTGCGTGATAATATTATTGTGATTGGCTAATGTATCAGGTGAAAATAATTAGTGTTAATGAAAAAGATGAGATGATTCAAAATTATTCGTCTAAAATCCTTTATGAAGAAAAAGCTGATATATATGGTGTGGCAGTAAAGCTTCTCACAGATTTAGATTGGGTTGATGAAAATTGGAGACGTAATTTCTATGCAATGTCAGATAGAATACGTAGTCATGCAAGACTTTATGTCACATTCAACAGCAAGTATCCAGAAAATAGTGTATACTATGATCCTTTCACAAAGACAGCTTTCCTTTTTAACTTCGATTATTATGGTTGGATTAAATCAATAGCGTTAAGCTTAGCGGGTGATGTATTAGAGGATGAGCATGGAATATATTCAATACATGGTGCATGCGTAGATATAGATGGGTTAGGGACAGTAATACTCGGTGCTCCTGGTGCAGGTAAGACGACACATACCTATGGTCTAATGAGAAGAGAAAAAGTTAGAGTAATAGCTGATGACTGGTTCTTTGTGAGGGGTGAAGAGAACCTTTTAGCATTCAGTAGTGAAAAGAACTTCTATATAAGGGCTGATGTTGCTTCAATATGGCCCGAATATAAGATGTTGGTTGAAAAAGCTCAATTAGACAATAAAGGAAGAGCAATAGTAGATCTTCGATGGGTTGTTGGTAAGTACCGAATATTACCCTTCACAACGCTTAAGAAAACAATTATCTTAATCAGAGATCAAAATGAACCAAGGATAATCATAAGACCTTTACTAGATGATGCATTACAATTATTAAAAGCTCAAGGATATGGCAATCCTCATTTCTTAGTTAACGATGAAAGAAAACAGCGCATAAGGGAAGCGTTCTTTAAAAAATTACTTAATATGACTGATGTGTACATAGTCAATACAAGAAAGACACCAGAAGAAACACAATCAGAAATAGCTAAAATCCTCAATTTTACTGTCTAAGGATTTCGCTTTTATATTAAGTTTCCTATTTATATATTCTGCTAACTCATAGGAAAAACCATATAATGTGTAAACCATCTTTGGTCTAGACATTTCAACATACTTCAACAATCCCTTAAAATCAGAGTGAGAACTCAGTGGAAAATACTGAACACCATTGTTAGAATTATGATAGTTTAAAGACCAACCAGTACATATTGACCCCACAGCTTTATTAGCACTCTGTAAATTTATCATATTAACGATTTTAGATACTTCTGATGTTGTTGCGATGACAAGTTCACTGCCATCAAAAATTGAATTCATTCCCTGTTCAATTAGCTTATAATTGAGCTTAAACTTATGTCTATCAAACACTTTATTAATATTGTGGATTTTTTCACTAACAAATACTTTGCCAAATTCCTTATTAAGGAGGTATGTAAGTTCCTGAGCTTTACCTAGTGGATATACGCCAATAACTACTGTGCGTCCATCTTTAATGTTAGTGGCAATCCATGATAATATTTTCTCATAAATAAAAGAACGTGGAGGAAAGTTATAATCCGGACGACCATAAGTACTCTCAATTACCAGTACATCTAGATCTCTCATTATATAAGCAGGATCATCAACAATAGAACCATAAATATTAAAATCACCAGTATAACCAATTCTTAGATCATAAAACTCTAATAAAAATTCCAACGAACCTAGAACATGACCAGCATTATAAGCTTCTATGATAACATCATTATAACTTTTAAAATCGTTTGGTTGAATAATATCAACACTTCTATGCAATTTCCTATTCCTTTGGAATATTATATCCATAGTTGGGGGAGACAACACTAACACAGAATTATCATTGTCATTAATACCTCTAATATGATCAGAGTGTGCATGTGAAATTAAAATCAAATCACCACTAAAACCTTGTACTGGATCAAAAATAATCCTCTTATTATTTAATTCTAATAGCAATCCTCCACCATATTTAAGCCTATACACGCGCTGTATCCTCTCCTTAACAAATATTTAGTGCAATAGTCTAAAAAACTTATCGGAAAATTAACTTTCATTATGAATTCTAGAAATGAAACATGAGAAAACAATAAACATTTAAAGATCGCATCGTTGCACATTTTTGCTAATTATTAGATACACTAGAATATATAACTTCATCGGGCAAATAAACTTTGGTGTAAAAAATGATCGATACGTATCTGATAAACATGGTGTTTTGGATAACAGCATTCGCTGTAATAGGAGCAATCCTACAGATGAAAACCAAAGCGTTTGGAATAACATTAGGCTTAGGTGGTGTAATGTATACACTCCTATCAGCGGTACAAGATGCAGTAAACGCAGGCCCAACAATACTCGACTATTTCCCATTTCCAGCAGCTGAAGCTTTAATAATACCTTCATGGTTCATTTCAATATTGTTATTCGCAGTCTCAATGGTAGTAAGTTTTGCAGTGGAACGATCAGTACATCAACCAACATTCTAACAGTCTACAAAATTTTTGTAAAACTTTTTGTTTTGCAATATCAGATATTTAGAATTAATTTTATTAATATTGTATGACATTTTAATATTAATTTTAATACATCATCACGTTAAATATTTATTTCACCATTTTTTTATATACCTTGAGGGTAAGGTAATGCTAGTTGAGTTTAGGTTTCATGGAAGAGGCGGTCAAGGCGTCGTGACTGCTGCAGATCTTCTCGTAAAGGCTGCTTATTTGGAAGACAAATGGGGTCAATCATACCCATTCTTCGGCGCTGAACGTAGGGGCGCACCTGTAGCTGCGTATGCAAGAATTTCAGATAGACCATTAAAGGTTCACTATCAAATTTATGAATCCGATGTGGTAGTCGTCTTAGATCCTTCAATACTTAAGCTGATAAATGTAACAAGCGGACTTAGAAAAAACGGCGCTATCATAATAAACACCGGAGGAAAAGAAATCGAACCACTAAAACTAGAACATGGAACAGTATATACAGTGAATGCAACAAAGATAGCAATAAAACTAAATCTAGTAGCTGCTGGATGGCCAACAGTAAATACAGGGATCCTGGGCGCTGTAGTAAAAGCAACGAATATAATAAAAATCGAATCATTAGTAAGAGCAATTAAAGATACATGGAAAGGAAACATAGGCGAATCAAACGCTAAAGCAGCATTAATGGCATATGAGGATGTGATAAAACTATGAGCATTAAAATACCGTTAACACCAATCTCACGCCCTGCCATAGGTGCATCAGGTAAAACTGGTTCATGGAGGACAGCGAAACCCATAATTAATTATGACAAATGTAAAGATTGTCTCATATGTTGGATGTACTGCCCAGAAAGTTCTATAGCAAGAACTGAAAAAGATAAAGTACTAATAGAATATGAGTATTGTAAAGGTTGTGGAATATGTGCTAACGTTTGTCCCTTTAAAGCTATTGATATGGTTGAGGAGGAATAAGAATGGCGCAAACATTAGTTATAAATGGTAATCATGCAGCAGCCTATGGTGCAAAACTTTCAAAAGTTCAGTTCATATCAGCATACCCTATAACACCACAAACTGTTATAGTAGAACGATTAGCACAAATGGTAGAAATCGGTGAATTAAACGCAAAATTTATTAGGGTTGAATCAGAACATAGCGCACTCGCAGCATGCATAGGTGCGGCATCCACAGGACTTCGAGCATTCACAGCAACATCATCACACGGATTAGCATACATGCATGAAATGGTTATTTGGGCTTCAGGAGCACGATTGCCAATAGTAATGCCAGTAGTGACTCGAGCCTTTGCACCACCATGGAGTATTTGGGATGAACATACGGATATACTATTAGAGAGAGATACTGGATGGATAGTATTCATGGCTGAAAATAATCAAGAAGTCCTTGATACAATAATACAGGCATACAGAATCGCAGAAAACGAAAACGTTCTATTACCGGTTATGATAGGAATGGACGCATTCATACTCTCACACACAACAACACCAGTTGAGATACCGGACCAAGAGCTTGTGGACAATTTTCTTGCGCAAGAAAGCAAAAGATCATTTATCCTAGATCCAAACAACCCAATAACGCATGGAAGCCTTACATATCCAGAATGGTATATGGAGTTCAGGTATCTTCTTTATAAAGCAATGACAGACGCAAAATCAGTAATAAAAGATGCAGCGAATCAATGGGCAAAACTCACAGGAAAATACCACGGAGATCTGATAGACTGTTATAAGTGCACAGATGCGGATGTAAACATGATAACAATAGGATCACCGTCTGGTGATGCAAAAGAGGCAGCTGATATACTTAGAGCAGAAGGATACAAAACCGGTGTGATAAGATTACGTGTAATAAGACCGTTCCCATCAGAAGAACTCAGACAAGCAGCACACAATTCAAAAGTTCTCATAGTAGTAGATAGAAACTTATCACCAGGAATAGGTGGAATATTATTGAACGAAGTAAAGGGGGTATTTCAAACAATGAAAAAACAACCCCTAGTGCACGGGTTTATAGCAGGACTAGGAGGACGTGACATAACACTCCAAAATTTCATATCAATGTTCAAGAGAGGTTATGAAATATTAGAAAAAGATGAAGAGCCAGGTATAGAATGGATCAACCTTAGAAGGGAGGTGCTCTGAATGACATCAATAAGAGAAATTCCTAGAGAAGAATACCTACTACCGGGCACCGCAGCATGTCCAGGATGTGGTTTTACAATAGGATTAAGAATGGCACTAAAAGCATTGGGACCAAAAGTAATAATGGTTGTACCAGCAGGATGTACATCAATAATACAAAGTCCATACCCGTATGTTTCAATAGGAGTACCATTATTAAACATTGCATTTGCTGCAGCCGCTTCAACAGCATCGGGAATAGCAGCGGCATTAGAATATAAAGGAGATAAAGAAACTACAGTCCTTGTATGGGCAGGAGATGGGGGAACAGCAGACATAGGAATACAAGCACTTAGTGGAGCAGCAGAAAGAGGTGATGATTTCATCTACGTATGTTATGATAATGAAGCATACATGAATACAGGTATTCAGAGGAGTGGAGCAACACCCTTCGGAGCATGGACGACAACCACATGGACTGGAAAAAGAGAGTTCAAAAAAGACGTTCCAATGATAATGGCAGCACACAGAATACCTTATGTTGCAACAGCATCAATAGCATATCCTATAGACTTTTATGATAAATTGAAAAAGGCAAAAACGTATAGAGGATTAAAGTACTTACATCTACATGCACCCTGTCCACCAGGATGGAAAATTCCTACAGACAAAACAGTCGAAATAGCAAAATTAGCAGTAGAAACAGGATTATGGCCATTATATGAGATAGAAAATGGAGAATTTAGATTAACAGGAATAAGCAAGATGCTCCTGGATAAAAAGAGAAGAAAACCAGTAGAGCAGTACATAAAAGTACAGGGTAGATTTTCAAGCATGACCGACGATGATATAAAAATATTACAAAAATGGGTTGATGAACAGTGGGAGACTTATGCGCAACTAGCTAAAACTAAATAAGAACAAAAACTAAAAAAGTGCAAAAATGCTTCAGGATTATGATCTACCTTCTAATTTTTGCAACTATTAGAAGTATTATACTCGTAATAACGAATGCCACTCCTATAATTAGGAAAAGTGTTTTTATAGCCTCCATAGTGGTTCTGCTGGCAGCTCCTAAAATGCTTGGGTATGAAGTTGCTGCATAACTGGTCGTTAAAGAGAGAAAGCCTATAATTAATAGTGTTATGCTTAATGTTTTATACTCTTTTTCGATGTTAATAGACGATAATTGTTTTGCAAGGTTCTCTGGCAAGAATACAGTTGTTGATTTTAATAAAATCGGTATAAGAAATAGAGTAAAAGGTGACATTGTAATGAACCAAAACAATGTTAAACCTATTACAAAGCCAAGTTGTGAATAAAAAGGAAGCATGGTAACAAACTGAATTGGTGGATATAATCCAATATATGCTGCTAATAAAACTCCTAGAGCAGCTATGGAATTCCCTATTAAAGATGTCACGATTGCCACTAATATGAACCTAGTCCATGAGAATTTTTTATGGAGGAGTAGACCAACTAAATAAAAGCTAATAAAATTGGCAGGCGTACCCGATACAAGACTTAACCATGGTTGGCCATACCTTAAGATGCTGGCAAGTAAAGTACCTATGGCAGCTCCTACGCCACCCACATAAGGTCCAAACACAACTGCAAAATAGAATGGTATCACTACTGCAGGTCTAAATTGCCCTATTCCATAAGGACTTTCAATATATGACGTTACATAAGATCCAGCAAAATATAAAACAGCGTTCATAGAGGTCAGCGCTACCATTAAGGCTTTAGATTCAGTTCTTTCGCTGGTCATATTTCTCAAAGCCTTAAAGTTTCATATAGATTTAAAGTTAATGATTAAATAATTAAATCGGTTTAAATTTTTAACAATATCTCGTCGTTCACACTGGATAACAAACCTTCAATCTCTCAATTAAAGTGTTAGCAGTAAAGTTTTAAATAAGTCGTATGATTTTTACTTAGATCTAAATGGATTATATCTTTTCACATAAAAGAGATTGCGATGGGTTAATGAGTGCAGCAATATATTTAAGAGCAAACCCTAGTGCGCAAATCCTTTTAATTGATTACTATGAACATGAAATAGCCAACATGCTGAATATTTTTAATGAGATTATGTTAAAGGAGGACAGAGGTACTATCGTGATAACAGATTTCATGCCAATGGAAAGTGTCAGTCAATTAATAATCAGTGCATTTAGTAGGCTTAAAGATAAAGGTTGGAGAATTGTGTGGATAGACCATCATCAATGGCGTGAGAATGTGAAAAAATCTATATCAGATGTCGCTGAGATTTATATAAATACATCGTACTGTGCATCTGAGCTGATGAGAAAAAAGTTTGGTAATGATGATAAAATTTACGATATTCTCGCAGAGATTGGCAAAGATACAGATTTTCACTTAAACCTTTATCCGATCTCATTGTTACTAACTGATATAATAACATTCTATAACTATTCACAAAATGAAGAGAAACTTAAAAAGTTAGTTTATAAATTTGCTCAAGGAATTCTGTGGGATTATGAAATGAACAGAGATTGGAAAGATTATATGATTATGAAAAAGAAAGCAATTAATGAACTAAAACCAACAATCGTTAGTAAGAAAATTAACAATTACATTGTTTCAGTTGGATTTTCAAGTAAGCTGATCTCTTATTCAGAAGCACTGGATATTATAATGGAAAGAGATAACAGTGATCTAGGGGTTGTGGTTTTCCCTGATGGATCACTGATATTAAGAAGAAAAGAAAACACTATTATAAAATGTAACAAAATTGCCGAATTCTTTGAAGGCGGGGGGCATCTGTTCATAGCCGGAGGAATATTACCAAAAGATTTACGAAATAAATATGAAAGAAACATTTGGCAAAACTATGTTCTTAATAAAATAAGTGAAGCTCTAAAAGTCATTGAATAAACATTAAAAATAAAAATGCTACAAAAATTTTTCTAAAAAAGAAAACATTACAAAAAGCTCAACAAGAAAGCTTTTTTCCTGTATTTAGCTGATTGAGCGTTACTATATTTTGCTTCTGATGGATTCTATGTCCTCTTTCGTAAGTCTCCATCTTAATGATCCTTCAAATTCTAATACTCTCTCAATTTTTTCTGTTTTTGGTATTGCAGTCACCATGGGGTTAGAGATAAGATAATTCAACGCTATTTGTACTGGCGTTTTATTGTATTTTTTACCTATTTCGGATAAGATTTTATTGTTAGAAACTTTACCTCTCTCTAATGGTGTGTATGCTTGTATTGTTATACTATGCTCTATAGCGTATGGTAATAGGTTATCTTCTATCGTTCGATCTAACACGCTATATTTAACTTGGTTTACTACTATTTCATGTTTTTTGGTTGATTGTATTGCTTTTGCAAGCTGACTGACGTTAAAATTGCTCACACCTATGTACCTAGTATATCCTGCGTTAGCTATAGCCTCTAGTATTCTGATTTGTTTTCCGATTGGTGTAAAGGCTCTAGGCCAGTGTATTAAGATTAGATCGACAGTGTTAATTCCTAACCTTGAAAGACTCGAGCGTGCAGCATTTAATGCATCATTAACATCTGAAAAATGTTCAGGTAAAAGTTTAGTAGTTATGAAGACATTTTCTTTACCAACTCTTTTGATAACCTTGCCTACAAGTTCTTCTGTATGGTACATCTCTGCAGTGTCTATCATATTAAGCCCGAACTCTATAGCTTTAGTTAAAGCCTCTTCTGCTTTATTAAAATCTCTTATACCCCATGTCCCAATACCAACTGCAGGTACTGTTTCTCTTGTTCTACCTAAAGGTTTACGATCTGAGACATCCAAATACCACATTTTTTATCACAATACTTTATAAAACTTATATTTTAAAATTAACGCAAATAATTAAATAATAATGAAAAATCGAATAAATCCTTTATTTTATGAACATGCTCTCAGTGTTTTGATTAAAATGACTCCTGTTAATCCAGGTTCAGTCCGAGCTAAGTACTGATTATGTCATTACGCGCTTTAGAAATTTCATCTTTTAAAGAACTAATTTCCATGTAGAGAAACATTGTAATACTTGTGCATTACAGAACTAAAGTTTATTTTCTTATCGTCGTGATCGTAAGATACTGAAGTCAATTTTAAGATACTCCTGTGGTTTATCTTTGAGGCCGTGGAATGAAAACCTTATTCTGATGAATGTAGCGCGTTTATTTTATATTTATTTGTGTTTTTGTATTACGTGGTGTTGAAAATGGTTAAAATTCTGGTTACTGACCAGGTTTATGAAAGTGGTCTGAAATTGCTTAGAGAGAATGGTTTTGACGTTGATGTTTTATTGGGAATTGATGAAAGCAGTCTTGCTAAAATTATTGGTAATTATGATGGATTAATCGTAAGAGGAAGGACTAAGGTTACTAAAAAAGTTTTAGAAAATTCTGGTAAACTTAGGATTATAGTGCGTGCGGGTGTAGGACTTGATAATATAGATTTGAATACTGCGAAGGAAAGAGGCATTTCTGTATTTAATACTCCTGCAGCTCCTTCTGTTGCTGCTGCTGAGTTAACTATTGGTTTGATTATATGCATCTTGAGGGGTATTGGTAAGGGTTATTATGATCTTAGGAATGGTAAATGGAGTAAGAGTGAACTTATGGGTCATGAGGTTCGTGGTAAGGTGGTAAGTATTATAGGGTTTGGAAGGATAGGTTATGAAGTTGCTAAACGTCTTAAGGCGTTTGATGCAAAGGTTGTGGTTTATGATGTAGATAGAAGTAGAGAAACTTTTGCGAAAAGTCTTGGCGTTGATTTTGCTAACAGTTTAGAAGAAGCTCTTTCGGTTGGTGATATAGTCACACTTCATGTACCTTTATTGCCTGAGACTAGACACTTAATTAATGCTAATACGATAAAAATTATGAAACGTGGAGCATATTTAATTAATGCAGCACGCGGTGAAGTTGTTGATGAGAAAGCTTTACTCGAGGCATTAAAGAATGGTCAACTATCTGGTGCCGCCTTAGATGTGTTTTCAGTTGAACCTCCTAAAGAACCTGTGGAGCTTGAATTACTTTCTCTCCCAAATATAATAGCTACTCCGCACATAGGAGCTCAAACGATAGAAACACAGGAAGCAGAATCAGTAGAAGCTGCTAGAATCATTATAAATTTCTTTAAGAAGTGAAAACTTTTAATACTTATCTTATTACGGGATTAAAACTTGTTTAGGATCATTTTTCTCTGCGGTTAAAAAATATATTAACCGATATTTATTTCAAGATATGCTGAAATGAACATTGTGGAGTTAAGGAATGTAGCAAAGGTTTATAGATTACCCAAAGCACCAGAGGTTTGGGCATTAAGAAATATAAACCTTAAGGTAAGAAGGGGGGAATTTCTATCTATAATGGGGCCCTCAGGTCATGGGAAAACCACGCTACTTCAGATTATAGGATTGCTTGATAAGCCAACATCTGGAACTGTTATTATAAATGGTGTTGAAGTGGATAGTCTTAATGCTAATGAGCTTGCTAGATTTAGAAACAGAGTATTAGGGTTCGTTTTTCAACAATATAATCTGATTAACAGAATGACTGTTCTAGAAAATGTAGAAATACCATTAATAATAAGAGGGATTCCTAGAAGTAAGAGGATTGAGATGGTAAAAGAAGCATTAATTATGGTTGGTGGGGATCTCACATGGCTTACCAAAAAGCCTACACAATTATCAGGTGGTCAGCAACAAAGAGTGGCAATAGCAAGAGCTATCGTGGGTAATCCAGAAATAATATTGGCAGATGAGCCAACTGGTAATCTTGATTCGGGATATTCTAGGATAATAATGGAGACATTTATAAAACTTAATAAAACTGGTAAAACAATAATCATGGTTACACATAATCCTGAAATTGCCATGTGTAGTGAAAGGATAGTATTGATCAGAGATGGTATAATCGTTGGTGAAGAGAAACCAGACCCCACTAAAAGCATTCTTTACAGTAAACGTTAATCTTCTATTATATTTTATGAAAACAAACATAAAAATTTAAATTTATCCGGAAGTTATTAATCTGAGTAAAAGTGAAAAGTCAATTTATTATTACATTTTTAATGATTTTTATTCTGTTAGAGGTTCCGCTATACTTTCAAGCTGTATTTGCTTCGAGTAACTTTACATTAGTGTCTGCATTATGGGGTTCTCAATCTAATCCCCAAAAAGTTTACCCTGGAAGTAGTAACGTGAAGTTTATTGTTCTCATTAGAAATAATTATTCAAACTTAGTTAATGTTGTTGGATATCTTAGTTTACCTTATGGATTTTCTGGCATAAACGGTGAAAAGATTTTAAGTGCTGTTGGTTACATATCAACAAACAATACTATAAGGTATAATATAAACAAGGGAGAGGTCTTCGAACTTGACTATTTCTTAAATATAGCTAGCTCTTTGATTCCTGGTACTTATTATGGTAACTTAACATTAAATTTCACTAACTCTACATTTTCGAGTGGTAATTTTACTATGAAAGCCCCGATGACTGTTAGTAGTTTTCCAACATTTAGCTTTCAAATTATTAGTGTTTACTGGTCAACAACTGGAGGTACTGTAGTTAACGCAACACCTGGTGCAAGAAACATTGGGCTTAATGTTGTTCTTAGAAATATTGGTACTGACAATATAAATAGTATATCGGCTCAGCTCACTCTAAAAAAGCCATTTAGTCCCAATAAAGTCATGAGCAGTGCACAGCAAGTAAATAAAGGTAGCATGTTTACATTAACGTTTACCGGTATTTCAATTGATTTTGCTAGTATGCCTGGTAATTATGTAGAACAACTAATGATTAATTCTACTTTTGTCGGGTATGGAGGAGCCACCAACGTATACACAAACGTGATCAATTTATCATTAGTGATAGGAAACTATTCAAGCGCAGGAATACAGATTGTTAACGTTCAATGGGATGGTGGCATAAAAGTTTATTCTGGATCCAGGAGAGTTTCACTAGATGTAACGGTACAAAACATGGGAAGTTACACAATAAGTAATATGTTGGCACAAATAATTCTCCCGAATGGTTTCACTAATGCCTATGCTCTAAACGTAATTAATGAGACATCTACTGCTATCTTAAATTATGGAAATAGTATTACTTTAAACTTTAGCCCGATATATGTGAGCAATTCTACAAAGCCTGGCATCTATTATGCTAGACTTATTATCATATCAGTAGTTTCAATAGATAACACAGATTTGATAGCAATGGATAATTTTATTATACCGATTTATGTTAATGACTTAATAACCCCTATAGATCTAGTGAGCGTAGAATGGTCTTATAATGGAAACCCGGCACCTGCTCTACCAGGATCACAATATATAGTGCTTTTAATTACTTTTGTAAATAGGGGAGAAGACACATATTCAGGTTTTCAACCTAAGTTACTCCTACCTCAAGGATTTACAGTCTTTGGAATTAGTGTAGACTCCGGACCTGTTACACCAGGCTCAATGTTTACAATTAGGTTTTATATGAACATTAGTGATGCCATATTGCCAAGGAATTATGTTGCGAATTTGACCTTAAGTTTTAGCGTAAACCCCTCAGGCACAAATACTGTTGGGTCAATGAATTTCTCAATACCACTCTACATAATGGATCCTAAAGGTTTTGATACTAGAATCCACATGGTAAATGCCTATTGGGGGACAGGTGTTCCTAATCCAGTTTATCCAGGGTCTAAAAATGTGCCTCTAACAATTGAAATTGCTAATGTTGGACTTTATACAGCGCAGGCTGTTCAAATAGGTGTTTCCGCTCCTGAAATTTTCATACCAATAATTAATTCAACTGGCGTTGCATCTACATTACCTTCAGGTTCGTTTGCTTCTGCTGTTCTATATTTTGATATATCACCACAAACAATTCCAGGATCTTATATGTTCTCGGTAAGTATAAAATATTTTATAAGTATTTATGGTGCTACAATATACAGAAATGTTAAGTCTGCTTCTATGTTATACGTATCTCAACCACCTTCAGGGCCTCCATATGTTAGTATAGTTAGCTCAGGTTGGCTTAATAATTATCCTGTATATCCTGGAACTCAGAACGCTACATTTAATTTAGTTATAAACAATGAAGCACCGTTTTCGATCGCAGGTGTTCACTTAAAGCTCGTTCTGCCTAAGGGATTTACACCAGGAGTTAATGGGATAGAATCATACATAGCAGGCCCAATACAACAATGGCAGACTGCATCTGCAAGTTTTAATATAAATGTTGATCCAAACATGATGCCCGGATTATATGCTGCATCTTTAAGGATTGATTATGTTTTATTGAGTGGAGGAAATAATTTAAAAGTTAGTGAAGAAAAAGAGGTAACATTACGTGTGAATTCATTGGAAGGTTTTGAATATATCACATATAACTGGGTTGGATATGCCCCTAATCCAGGTGATGTAGGAGCTACATTAATTGTTCTTGTCAGAAATACAGAGGTGCCAACTTTGAAGGGAATTATTGCAGAGGTTCAGCTACCAGAAGGTTTTAACTCCACAACAACTGGAATGAGAATTTTAAATGCGACACCTTATATATTTACTTCTATAAATCAGGTTCAGAATTTATTACAGCGTACACCCGTTCCTAGTTTACAGCTTGCGGTTCCTCAGCAGGTAACACAGGCAAGTATTGGAGATTTTCTTGCAATACCTGTTTCAGTATCTATTAGCAAAAATGTGGTTCCAGGTTATTATCCGATAATCATAAAGCTTAATTTTTTGGATCAGTGGAATGTTGTTAGGAATGTCATAGTTAATGGAATCTTTTGGTTACCGGGTTCATCAAATATTATTCAAGTTGTTGAAGGAAAATCTAAACTATTAGTTGGTAATAGAACTGCAGAAATTAATATATACTTTAAGAATAATGGTTCATCGTCAGTTTATAATGTATATGTTGCGATAACCAACACAGAGGCACCAATCTCAATATCATCAACTGTAAAATACATACCTGTAATTGGGCCTAACTCAGAAGTACCTGTGTCATGGATTGTGTCCGTAAATCCATCAATCAATTATCTAGGATCAGTACCAATAGTGCTTTCGATTACTTTTGTTGATCCTGCAGGTTTCAGGCATAATTTTACTCAGACAGCTATTCTTTTTATAGAGGGTCTTGCTAAAATAAAACTCATCGATGTCACAGTCGAACCAGAACCTGTTTATTCAGGTGCCATGGTAACAGTATCGACAACATTAATTAACTTAGGAACTTATAAGGCTGGAAATGTTGAAGCATGGTTGGAAGGTAGTGATATAGTCACGCTTCCTAGTTCATATACATTTGTGGGCGATGTAGACGTTGGTTCACAAGTACCAATAAGTTTATCAGCCAATATAAATAATATAACTGTAAATAAAATAACTGTGTATATTGTAATTAGATTTAGGAATGTCTTTAATGAAATAACTACTGAACGTTATCCAATAACCCTAAATATTACGCATAAACCTTCACAGATACAGACGCAGACGCCAAGTCTTATTTTACCAAATATGTATGAGCTTTTAATAATTGTAGCTACCGTTATATTTCTATCAGTAAGCGGGTACATGATCTATATCTTGTACAAGAAAACAAAACATTGAGTGAGTGTTTATGATAAGGATTACTGATATTTTTAGATTTGCTTTCTCTACACTGACTGAGAAGAAACTAAGAGCCATTCTAACCATAATAGGAATAGCTATAGGTCCTGCTGCTATGGTTACAATAATAGGTACAACTCAAGGGTATTCGTTAACTATAGTAAGCAGTCTCACGTCATTGGGTCAGAATGTTATAGTAGTTTTTCCTGAGAAAGGTTATAGTTTTACTGATAATACAGTTAATGCTCTTAAATCATTAAGTTACGTGAAAACAGCAATACCGTTTTATACTTCTCAGGGTGTGATAAAAAGATCCGATGGATCTCAACTCACTATTTCAATTTATGCAACAAATCTAAGTGAATTATTTAAAGTTGTTCCTAGTTTAGAATTTGAAAGTGGTGTTATTCCCAGTCCCACATCATATACGTCGGGTATACTAGGTCACGATATAGCATATAAGGATAACAATAGGCTGATTAATGTGGGTGATTCTGTGGGAATAAAAATTGCTATTTCAAAAGGTAGTAATTTAGAAATAAAGAATATTAATGTAAGAATTTCTGGCATACTGGGTAAGTACGGTAATGCGTTAGTCCTTAACCCTGATTCTACATTGTTTTTACCTCTTCAGGCTGGTCGTTCCTTATTCTCAATGAATAATTATAGCGGTATACTCGTTGTTGCAATTGATAGTGCACATGTAGTGAATGTGGTTGATGGAATAAAAAATAAATATAAAGATCTGGTAACCACGTTTGCATTTCAGCAGATTGCTAATATAATTAATTCGGTTGTGGATACATTAAATTTTCTTCTTTTTGCTTTGTCTTCATCAGCATTTAGTGTGGCGATTACTGGTACGATGGCTACTATGTTTACATCTGTGATAGAAAGAAGCAAAGAAATAGGTGTACTTAAGGCAATGGGTTATTCCAATGCGCTTGTGCTACTGTTAATCACAACTGAAGCACTTTTAATGAGTCTACTGGGAGGTATAGTAGGTGTGATAATCGGAACCATTGGAGCTAATGTTCTTTCTTCAACAGGCTCATTTGTAATTAGAGGAGTAAGTGAATCAATAACAATAAAAGCGGGACCTTTAATAACTACTGATCTAATATTGAGATCCATAGGTATGGCTATAGTTGTTGGTGTAGTTGGAGGTTTTATACCAGCTTATAGAGCATCAAAAATACAACCAGCTATCGCACTTAAATATGAGTAGTAGTTAATATTTAAATATCCTTCTCTATATTCTTTATTTTCTTTAATATGTAACGATCTATTATTGCTGTTAAGCCATATTTACTGAAGGCTTCAAGTTCAGCTTTTAGTCCTATCTTCTTGAATGACTTAAGTTGCTCTGCCCATATACCATCATTGTATCTAGGATCTCTTTCTAATGTTGTCAAACGTTGTGTGTCAATAGCATTCAGTTTAAGTGCGGGTAGCTCATACTTTTTAATATCTGTTGCCCAAATTCCTATCCACTTAGCATTAGGTGTTGCCAGAAATGGTATATGAGCTGCTTGTGCTGAACCTGATGTGATAACTCTAGCAATGTGCATTCCCCACGGATCCGCATCTGTAAGAATATAAACTGGTAGTCCTAATTCCTCATGTAATCTTCTTATGACAATTCTAGTAAACCTTGGTGCTTGTCCTCCAGTATCTATAAGAATCGCATTCAATCTATTGTAGAGTCCTTCTTCTATGAATCTTCTAAACATGGCTCCTTTCTCTACAGCTATAACCATTTTTGCGCTTGTTTCAATGAATTTTGCTGTTGCTATAGAAAGTCCTATGTTTTTGCCATCTGGATCTGACATTAGATTTACTCTTAGTCCTGCGTGACTCTCAGGCGTTGTGTACTCAATCATTAAATCACCGAAGATTGAACTTTTCTCTTCAGGTAAAATGTTAAATGTTTCACGTGGTACGCCTAATATACTTTCTAGTTCAATGACTACATTATCTGATTCATCTTGTTCATCAAATTTGATCACTTCATCGTTGAACGAGTGATAATACAGATCTCTGAGGCTGCATGATTTGCCTTTATCCACCAGGTTAGTTTTTGCAAATGCTGCAACCCACATTAATCTTGCGAATGCTTTCGATTGCTTTATGTTTGAGCTACTTCTTATTGACATTTTTTCTCCTAATTTCACGACTCCTTTTTCTTGATCATATATGATGTTCGAAACACTTCTTACAGGCAATTTTATTTTAGGATACATGCCAGATTCTAATTGTTTATATACTTCAAGACCAAGAAGTTTTAATCGTTCTGACACATGAATTCTATCTTCGTTCATACTCATTGTTTTACCACCTCCTCTATTTGTGTCTCAGTAGGAAGGTTTACCAGTTCAGGTAATCCTGTAAGTTCAGAGGAATACTTAGCGATGAGCTTTAAATATTTACTCAAGACATTGAGTCTTGTACGGCTCATTTCTTCAACACGTTTCCTACTTAGATATGCAGATAAATATCTTGCATTCTCTCTTAATCCAAGCTCTATTTCTCTTGCTACTTCAGGCTGCTCCGCAATATACTCTTTTCCTACAGTCTTATAGGGTATTTTTGTAGAGCAAATGTGGACGAAGAATGCTATAGGTTCGTTGTAGATTTTAAGCTTATAATTATTCCAATCAATCTTTTTAATAACTTTCATTGATACATCATTATATACATCATAGAGAAGTGGAATTTTATTAGCAAACCTGTAAAGATTCACTTCACCCTCACCCGCGGGTTGTATTTTTCCTCCATAAGCAATTGCAGTTTCAACAATAAATGGATGACCTTCATAGGATGAGGGAGGCCTTTGAACAACATGCACGAATTCCGCGTCTGTAGATTCTTCAATGCCAATTTTTAACAGTTCCTTACCTATGGGTGAAAGACCAGATGCATCAGGAGGTAAAAATTCACTAAAATTTTTCATTGCAGCGGAAAGTTTTGCTATCATATCTTGATTTAATTTCTCAACACGTAAGTCTGGTTGAAAACCTGCATACCCTAAGAACTTTTCTGCTTTCTTGGGACCCACGCGTTGAAAATTTTCTATCAAAAACTCTTTTAATGTCATACCTTTAGACTTAATTATTAGTCTTTTTAATAATTCTACATCTACGCCATGTGGGTGCGGTAAAATCTCACGTGGTCTCTTTGGCATACTTTCCGTCTTTCTTTCAAACGCATACATTACACCATCTGGATCAATAAACTTGATTGATGCGTAGGGTAGTATTATGGATGTTTGCCACAAATATTCTATTATACGACTTTTGGCTTTATAATAGTCGCCTATAAAGGAGAAACTTATCATAGTTCCATGCCAACCGTCAGTATTTTCTAGAATTTTTCTTTTAAGTTGTAAAGGTTTGTTTTTTGTTATATCTATCATTAACTCATAATAATGAACAAACCGTGATCCCAATGTTGCAGATGCAACTTCTACTGTAGTATTGGCTGTGATCTGCCCATAAAGTATGGCCATCTTGCCACCTAGACCAAATAATCCTCTAGCTTGTTTCAATCTATATTTAGAACCATAGAAAACCTGCCCGAAGGCTAAGGGTATGTGTTCTTGAGGAACACCACCACCATTATCTATAACACGTATTTTGAATAAGTCTCCATTCTCTGATATTTTACTGGTAAGCACTCCGTTAGTATCGTTAATTCTTATCATACGTATCTCAACATCTGGTGTTATTCCGTTATTCTCGCACGAATCTAAAGAATTCTCAACGAGCTCCCTGAGTATTGTGTATGTAGCTCTGGCAGGATTATCAAAACCTGCTATTTCCTTATTTCTATAGAAAAAATCAGCGGGAGAGATGGATTCGTATTTCTCTTCTATCAATCAGGTGTCACCTCCTAAACTTTTTAGTGATTTTATTTTTTGAGCTGACTTAAAGCGTTCTAAAAATCTATAAACTACGGTATGCGGAGAACCGTTAATTAACATTTCTATGGCTCTTTTAGCTACTTGAAGTTGTTCGAAATCACCTATTATGACTATTTCATTATCACTGATACTGATACTAGCACCAGTCAACTCGATTATTGTAGATTTAGTTTTACCACCAGCTCCAATGATTCTTCCTTTCACTCTGATGATATCATTAGATGATGATAAGTAGTCTTTAAGGTTTATTATTTCCATAAAAACATCAGAATTACGTAATCTTAATGCATCATTTGGATCGAATCCGTGTCCATAGGCTTGGATCATTTCTCTCGCCCTTATTATATCGCTTTGCTTAGAATTTTTACTGACATCGATTGTAATTTCACCAGTTTCCTTTTTTACAGTAATTTTTGTTCCAGTAGTTTTTTCTACCTCAGAAATAAACCATGAGTCCTTATCTAGTATAGATTTAAGGCGAGCTTCAGGAATGCTAATAACGATCCTTGAGGGATACATACTGCTCACTGCTAATCCAAGATAAATTATACTTAATCTTATTTTTATCTTGTTAATATAGTTGTTTAAAGGTACATTTAATAAATATAAATGGAATGTTCTATCTTGAATTGCTCAACAATTCTTCTATTAAATGTTTTAATACACTTAGTTCCCCTTTTTCAACAAGTTTTAAAGCTTCAGATGTGCTGTTGTTTACAATGTCATTTACATTATAGCCGGATGACAAGTACCTTCTACCCTGCAACACTGTGGATACATGATCAGCCAACTTCACTAACTGTGCCTCGGTGCTCTTTCTTTCCAAATATTCTGCAAAAAATTTCTTTATAATATCCATCTCGTCTTTAAACATATCAGAGAGGATCATCATTTCTATGTTTTCTTTCATGCTTATTGAAAAGTATTTGCTTAGTGATCTAGGAATATCTCCAGTTATCGCCTCAGCCCAATCATGAATTATACTCATCGAAAGCACCTTTGATAAGTCGACCTGAACACCAGAATATATAACTCTTTGAGAAAACATGAGCGCAAGACTTGAAACTTCAAAAATATGTTCAGCAACAGTCTCACATAACTGTAATGGAACACCACGCTGAATCCATCCAATTCTAGGAATGTTCTTCAAAACACCTATAAATTCAATAAAGTCGTGAAACTTTGGCATATGAATACACTATTAATCTTCACATAAATATTTTATGCATAGAAGCTCTAACAGTAAATTTAAGGTTTAAGTAAAGAGTTTATTCAAAATAGGATAACTATACTTTCTTGATTTCTCTATGTTTCAGTCTTAGATTTTTGCTTTTACATTTTCTGCAACGCGTGGCATCCATTGGATTGTGTGCTCCGCATTTTCTACAGATTTTGTAACTTAGTTTATACATTTGCGCAAGCATTAATTTTTCGGGATCTGATATGGGCATAGTTACTCACAAAACACTTACTAAAACATCTATAAAACTTTATCGAAGTTATCATTCTAAAAAATCGGGATCATCGGAGCATAAGATCTAGAGTAGTTATTGTTTTAAAGGACTATTTTATGATAGAATTGGTGGTTAGGCTGCGTAAAATTAGTGTAGTAATACCAACTTACAATGAAAGAGAGAATATTAGCGAGCTTATTAAGAAGCTAGAATCGTTAGAGCTTAATCTAGAAATCATCATAGTTGACGATAATAGTCCTGATAATACTGCTGAAGAAGCTATGAAACTCGCTGATAAGTATAATAATATCAAGGTTCTTAAAAGACCCGGAAAACTAGGTCTTGGGTCTGCTATAGCTGATGGCATGAAGATTGCCTCGGGAGATTACATAGCAGTAATGGACGCTGATCTACAACATCCACCTGAAAAGCTTTTGGAGATTTATAAAACACTTGAGAATGGTTCCGACATAGTAATAGCTTCAAGATATGTAGAAGGTGGCATCATCAAAGGTTGGAGTTTTTATAGAAAAATAGTAAGTAAGGGAGCAACATTGTTAGCTCATCTGTTACTTCCTGAGACAAAGGCTATTAAAGATCCATTATCAGGTTTCTTTGCGTTTAAAAGAACTTCTATAAATAATTTTATACCAAGCACACACGGATATAAGATCCTCTTGGAACTCTTGTACCAATCAAAAGTTGAGAACATTAAAATTGCCGAGATTCCATATACCTTTATTACAAGAAAACGAGGTAAAAGTAAACTTAGCCTTAGCGAGATGCTACGTTATCTAAATTTAATACTTAAACTAAACGAATACAGAATAATAAAATTCATGATGGTAGGCGTGATAGGCATCTTGGTTAACGAAGGAGTACTTTACTATTTAGTTGAGAACAGTTTGAAGCTTATTTACGCAAGTCCATTAGCAATAGAAACATCAATAATAAGTAATCACTTATTAAATAACATATGGACATTTAAGACACGTAGCACTAAAAAAATTAATACATACTTGGACAGTCTTGCTAAGTATCATGTAAGTGTATTATTAGGTGCCATTGTAAATTTTGCATCCTTAGTGTTACTTACTAGTTTAGGATTTCATTATTTACTCTCAAACATTCTAGGTATTTTTCTAGGGTTCATAAGTAATTACTTATTCAGTGAACATTTTGTGTGGAAGCGACTGATCAAATAATGAGTCATAACTTATTGAAAATCTTTTCTATAAGAGATACTTAAATTGTCAAGGTTTTTCATCTAAAAGCAAAAGGTCTTCAATCATAAAGTATTTCTGATATAATATATGTTTATGATTGTTGGGCGGTAAATTTATAGATGTTTAAAACTTTTGTTAAGTGGTGAACGTTTTGAAGGCTGTTATACTTGCTGGTGGTTATGGTAAAAGATTGCGCCCCCTCACTGATAGTCGTCCAAAAGCACTAATAGAAATTAGTGGTAAATCTATTATTGAGTGGCAAATTGATTGGCTTATTTCTTATGATATTAGAGAATTTATAGTATGTGCAGGTTATATGAAAGAGAAATTTCTTGAAACCATAGGAAGTGGTTCAAAATATGGTGTGAAAATATATTATTCTATAGAGGATGAACCATTGGGTACAGGTGGAGCTCTGAAAAATACTGAAGCCTTATTAAAGAATGAGAATGGTTTTCTTACAATTAACGGAGATATAATAACAAACCTTAATCCCCTAGAATTGGCAAGAAATAATAATGAAAATACCGGAACAATGGCGTTAGTTCCATTGAGAAGCCCCTATGGTATAGTTGAAATTACAGATGGAAATTTTATTAAAAACTTTATAGAAAAACCGCAATTAGATTATTGGATTAATGCGGGTGTATACTATTTCAAGCCAGATGTCTTCAACTATCTTCCCGAAAAGGGGGATATAGAAAGAATAACGTTTCCAGAACTAGCAAAGATTAACAAATTAAATGCAGTAACATTCAAAAACGTATTTTGGAGATCCATAGATACTCAGAAGGATATTGAGGAAGTAGAAAAAGAAATATTGAAAATAAAACATTAGTGTTTAAATATACATGAACATAATATAGTTATCGAGCTATCATGAACACACAATCTAATATTAAAATAACTCGTGAACAACTAGCTAAAATGATTGAACACACATTATTAAGACCGGACGCTACCAGATCAGATATTGAAAAATTATGCAGGGATGCAGTGGAACATGGTTTTTATTCAGTAGTCGTAAATCCATCTTATGTTAGCTTAGCTGTATCACTATTAAAGAATACTGAAGTTAGAGTTGTAAGTGTGGTTGGATTTCCTTTTGGCTCAACATTACCAAAGGTAAAAGCATTTGAAGCAGAACAAGTATTAAAACTAGGAGCTAGTGAAATAGACATGGTAATTAATATAGGCGCTTTGAAGGATCATAATTATGAATTAGTTAAAAAAGATATTGAAGGAGTAATAAAAGTTGCCCGCAAATATAATGCACTTGTCAAAGTCATAATCGAAACATGTTATCTAACTGATGAAGAAAAAGTAATTGCCTGTAAAATTGCAGAAGAGGCCGGAGCAGATTTTGTTAAAACTAGCACTGGCTTTGGAACTGGCGGAGCAACAATTCATGATGTAGAGCTAATGAGAAAATCTATCAGCAAACATATTGGAATAAAAGCTGCAGGAGGAATACGTACAGCAGAACAAGCATTAGCGATGATAAAAGCAGGAGCTACAAGAATAGGTGCTAGCAGAAGTGTAGAGATCATTAACAGTCTAAGAGAACAGAGAACTTGATGAACTTTAATTTGGAAGATTTCATTTATTAAATAAAAATATTTATTTACTGGTCTTATTAGATAAAGGGAGAAAACGTGAAACTGTGGCAGTATATAGTATTGCGGGTTTTGCTTATCATACCTACGCTTTTTATTCTTTTATCAATTGTGTTTGTTCTTCTTCGTATGATAGGAGATCCAATAATAGCTATGATAGGCATGCGCGCTCCACCTAGTGTTGTAGCTGCAATGAGAGAACAAGCAGGCCTTAACAAACCGTTATACCAGCAATATGTAGATTACATCTTTGGTATATTGAGAGGTGATTTTGGGACTACGATGTCTGTTGATCATAGGCCAGTAATAAGTGTCATAATGGAACGCTTCCCTGCAACCCTTGAGTTAACGGTAGCTGCTTTTTTAGTTAGTGTTACTATAGGTTTGATTACAGGGACTGTTGCTGCATGGAAACGTGGTCTCCTTGATACTACAATGCGACTTTATAGCATTGTTTCGTATGCACTTTTTATACCATGGTTTGGGCTTATGTTACAACTTATTTTTGGAGTATATTTCAGAATATTACCGATTGGTCAGAGGGCTGATCCTGGTTTAGCACCACCGCATTACACTGGCCTCTATATTATTGATAGTGTTATGGCAGGAAGATTCGATATGTTGATAAGTACACTAAGACATCTCATTTTACCAGCGATTACTTTGGGTGTTGTACTCTCTGGTGTATACACACGTCTTTTACGAAATAATATGATAGATGTAATGGGTCAAGATTTTATTTTAGCATATTTTGCACGTGGAATTAGGGATAGAAAAGTCTTGGTTCATAGCTTAAAGAATGCATTTATTCCGCTTGTGACGATGATGGGGTTACAGTTTGCTATACTATTAACGGGTGCGATACTTACTGAGACAACATTTTCATGGCCTGGATTAGGCACGATGATTGTTGAAAGAATACAATATACTGATTATACAGCTGTCCAAGGTGCCGTAGTATTTTTCGCATTATTTGTAGCAGTTACTAATGTAGTAATAGACATCATTTATGCCTTTTTAGATCCCAGAATAAGCTATTAAGGTGATCAAGTATGAACTCCAGCAAGAATGATACACAGACTGTAACTATTAGGCATGGAATTATGGGAGGTCTTCTTTCACGAATTGTTAAACGTTTTACAGGATGGCGTACAGGTTTTATGATAAGTGGCCTTATAATAATCCTAATGTTTACCATTATGGCTGTTACAGCTCCACTATTAACATCATATGATCCCACTAAAGGATCATCTGATGTTCTTCAATCACCATATTATCCACACATATTAGGTACGGATAACCTAGGTCGTGATATATTCTCTAGGATTGTTTATGGAGCCCGCACAATCTTATCAATACTTCTATTATCGACAATGATCTCAATGACAATAGGTATGCCATTAGGATTAATTTCAGGTTTCCTTAGTGGTATTGTGGATCGTATGCTTTCAATAGTCATGGATAGTATTTATGCATTTCCTAGTTTATTACTAGCTATAGTAGTTGCACTAATGCTTGGGCCTAGTCCTTTAAATACAGCAATTTCTATCGCTTTTGTCTACATTCCTACTTATTATAGAATGATTAGAGGACAAACACTATCAATAAAAGCACAACTTTACATTGAAGCAGCATTAGCGTCCGGAATTAGAACAAGAAGAATCTTACTAAAACATATACTTCCTAACCTTCTACCCACACTTGTAGTAATTTTTTCTTTAAGCGCAGCAGATGCTATTCTAACAGAAGCAGGACTCAGCTATTTAGGTTATTCAGTAGTACCTCCAACTCCTGACTGGGGGTATGATCTTTACGTTGGGCGCGAATATGTATTATCTGGTTACTGGTGGCTTAGTTTCTTTCCTGGTTTGATGGTAGTATTACTTTCAGTTGGATTCGCCTTAATTGGTGAAGCATTAAGTGATATATACAATCCGAGGAGATGACACATGCCAGAATTACTTAAAATCAATAACCTAAGAGCATATTATTATACACTAAGAGGCATAGTCAAGGCCGTAGATGGAATCTCACTAGCGTTAAACAGAAATGAATTCATGAGTATTGTCGGTGAATCTGGATGTGGAAAAAGTACACTTGCACACGCTATTCCTAGACTCTTACGACCACCAGGTAAAATAGTAGATGGTGACATCATTTTAGAAAACGAGAATTTAACAAAAATGAATGAGGAAAAAATACGCAAAGTAAGGGGAAGAAAAATAGGTTTTGTTTTTCAAGATCCTTTCACATCATTGGATCCTCTTGTCCGTATTGGTGATCAAATCACTGAAGTATTTGTTGAACATGGTATAACTAATAAAGATGATGCTAAAGAAAAAGCTATGAAACTTCTTGAGGAAGTAGGGATGCCTCCTGATAGATATAAATATTATCCGCATCAATTGAGTGGAGGACAGAGACAAAGAGCCGCAATAGCTATTGCAATAGCATTAAACCCAGTATTGTTAATTGCGGATGAACCAACTACTGCATTAGATGTTATCGTACAAGACCTTATCATGGATCTCATGCAAAGCCTCATAAACAAAGGTATGTCAATAATGTTAATAACACACGATATTGCATTAGCAGCAGAGAGAAGTAACAAAATAGCTATTATGTATGCAGGTGAAGTTGTTGAGTTAGGAGAGACTAAAAAGATAACAAACGAACCACTACATCCATACACTTCCGGATTATTATCCTCGGTACCGGATTTATGGAGCGAAAAAGAAGTAAAATCAATACCAGGAAACCCTCCAGACCTTATAGTACCACCCAGTGGTTGCAGATTCCATCCAAGGTGCCCATACGTTATGCCTTTATGCAAAGAGAAAAGTCCTCCTAAAATTAATGTTGATGGAAGAGAAGTAGCATGCTGGCTTTATTCAGGAGGAAAACAACATGAGTGAAGTAATAAAGGTTGAAAACTTAACAAAATACTTTCCAGTCGAACAAACACTCATAGAGAAATTGCGCAGACAAAACGTCTTCGTAAAAGCCGTCGATGGAATAAACTTTTCAGTTAACACAAGTGAAATACTAGCCCTCGTAGGTGAATCTGGCTGCGGAAAAACTACTACAGGTAGACTAGTGATTAGATTAATCGAACCAACGAAAGGTAAAATCTTCTTCAATAATAATGACATAACTTTCATTAAAGGAGGAAAAATAAGGGAACTTAGAAAGGACCTGCAAATCATATTTCAAGATCCTTATGCATCACTTAATCCTAGAATGAAAATAGGTGATATAATTGCAGAACCTTTAATCGAACATGGTTTAAGCAAATGGAGCGAAGCAAAACAAACTACAATGAGCATGCTAAAACGGGTTGGTCTTATACCTCCAGAAGTTTTTTATGTAAAATATCCGCATCAATTGAGTGGAGGACAGAGACAAAGAGTTGCGATTGCACGAGCCATGATACTAAAACCAAAATTTGTAGTTGCAGACGAACCAGTATCGATGATAGATGTATCATTAAGAATATCAATCCTTGAATTATTAATCAGCTTTAAGAAAGAATACAAGACATCACTATTACTAATCACACACGACCTCGGAATTGCCTCAATAATAGCAGAACGCACAGCAGTAATGTACCTAGGAAAAATTATGGAAATTGGACCAACTAAAGAAATAATAAGCAAGCCGGCACACCCATACACTATTGGATTATTATCATCAATACCATCACTGAGAAAACGTATAAAGAAGTTAACAATAACAGGTGAAATAGCAGACCCAAAAAATCCACCTAGCGGCTGTAGATTTCACCCTAGATGCCCCTTCGCAACCGGCAAATGCAAAAAAGAAGAACCACCACTCATAAAAGTTAATGAAAACCATTTCTCTGCTTGCCATTATTCATTAGAAATAATGCAACAATATTCACCATAATTATTTTAGTAATTCTTTCAATATTCTATCAATCTTAATAACTTCATCATAAATTCAGCAGAAAAGCATACGGTTTTAACCATGAATTATCAATGAGCTTAAATATAATTACATGAGCTTTGTAAGAAAGTCTACGGTTTAAACCGTGGGATGAATTGTTGAGAAGCTTAAATAAATGCTGTCCATATTTTAAGCAAGTCACTCTCACGCAGGCCATGGACTAGATTGATACAGCTCGGACTCGGTACAATGAAAACCTTAAGCAGAGAAACAAAGAATCTCCTACTTCAACAGGGAGTAATACCAATTACATATGGTCTAACCAATAACTAAGAACAAAGATAACACAATATATATACAAAGTACAAATTGTTAGCATATACAATTATTTTGAAATTTATTACCATTAATGAATGATAATAAAAATAGAATTATAGATTAAGATCCCTAATCACAGATAATAAAACTTTTTGAGGGATTTCAATCTCACTGTGCATTTCTGGATGCTCTATGATAATACTCATTCTCTTCGCACTTTTTATAATATTTAGATCACTTGGATTAAACTTAAATTTTAAATAATGAATGCTTCTTGTAGTTTCTTTACTTTTTTCAGGATATATAGGTTCACCGTTTATCTTCTTCTCATCTACCTTCAAACCTATAGAATTCTCTATTCCCTTGAATTTGGGTAGTAAGGTCCTCATTTCTTCTTCATTATAAATATTTATGAAAACAGTTAAGCTTATTTCATTAGAATTAGGAACTATTGGTTCATAAGTATTAATTACCTTCATAATATCCTCAGGACGTTGAAGATAATCTAAATAAATCGTTTCTTGAATCTGATGCTTTACTGTTTCTCTATTCTCGAACAAAAAACTGAGACGTTCTCCATAATCAATTCGTCTTGATTTTTTTAATTCAGCGATATCTTTTATTCTCTTGATTCTTACTTTTTCATATTTTTCAGGAGTAAGAAACTCATCAACACTGTAGATATTCATCAGTTACACCAGTTAATGAACCAACACTTCATCTTCTATCTCAGTCTTAACACCCTTCGATTTCTGTAATTCTTCTAAAGCCTCATCGAATCGTCGGGAATGATATCGTTCAACCTTAGCCAGTGTCTCGAACCATTCAGAAATATCATCGAACCCCTCATCCCTAGCAACCTTCGCAAAACCTGGATACATCTGAGTCCACTCATAAGTTTCACCCTGTATAGCAGCCCTCAACGCGTCCTCAATAGTATTAATATCTGTACCAACTACTGGATCGGATTTAAGAAAATTCATGTGACCAAAAGCATGACCAGTTTCAGCATCAGCTGTCTTCTTAAAAACTTCAGCAATATCCTTTAGACCCAAATTTTCTGCAAGCCTAGCATAGTAAAGGTATCTCCTATTAGCCATTGATTCTCCCTGAAAACCTGCTTTAAGATTTTCATAAGTTTTGCTATTCTTAAGTGACTTCTCAACCATAAGTCTCACAATAAACAGCTATACAACGATGAATATAAATCTTTGTGTTTTATGATAATCTAAATCATAACTATCTCAAAACAAATTTTATTTTTATCTTAACTAAGAATTAGACATGTCTCAAAAATATTCCACAAAACTTAGTTAGATCTCAGGTCTTTGTACAAAAACTCAAAAATCGATAGTAAAATAGCTTTATATTTTAGATCACAGAGATTTGTATATAAATCATGTAATTTAAATTAATATATAACTTAAAAATCTTAGAAAAGTTTATATTCAACAAATTTTATCTATATTAGTGGTGATAATAAAATGACAGAAAGTAAATGGGCTAATAGATGGATATGGGCATCCATAATTAATGGACTGTTCGCAACAATTTGGACCTTATACTTCTTTGGACCAGTACAACCAACACCATCACCTAGTAGGGTTATTGCAGGCGGCAGCGCTGGTACATGGTTATTTGTTGGTTACATTAGTTACATAGTTGTAGGGGTTTTAGCAACAGCGATTACTGCATTATTCTACTATTACATAGAAGTTATTCTCAATAAACCGTTTTCAGGAATTACTAGCATATTCGCATGGCTTCATTTGATTTTAGGGAACATCGGTGTTATCGGAGCAACATGGCTTATGATGATAGCTGGATACCAAGGAGGCGCAGCGCTCTTACCTACAGCAGTTGGCGGTGGCGGTTTAACTATTGCACAAGTTCATGAACTTGTGCTAGCGCCATACCCATACATGATAGAACCCTTCATATTAATGGTAGCTGCCGGAGCCTTACTGGGAGGACTAGCATACGTAATCAATTGGAAAGGAAAAACTAAATAAAAATTTATTTAACTTTTTTTATTATTTTTACGTGATTTGAATGAGCAATTCAGTTAACAAAAATGTGAATTCTTTGTTATACAAAAGGTTTACAACGTTAGCTATTATTAACTCAATAATAGCTGTTTTTTGGACTTTACTTTTCATATTACCGATTAATTTATCTCAAACTTTACAAAGAATTTTAGTAGGTGGAGGACCTGGTGTCTGGCTTATCATTGGGTATATACTTTTTATAGCTATTGGATGTCTAGGTTTCATAGGACTTGCAGTTATTACGTTAAATATAAACCAACCAACAAGGATCATGAACTTTCTTTTAAGCATCGGAATTGTAATGCTCTATGTTGGAACCTTAGGTTCTACATTAGGTTTAGGAATAGCTGGATCGCTGGGGGGTTATTCATCTACAATTTTACATGAACCTACGTCCGTAACTGCGTCAATACTCGAACCACTTGTGACTCCGATACAAATATTCTCATTAATAGCAATTATTGGTGCACTTATATTAATGATCGGATTTTTAATGGTTGGAATTCATGAAAACAAACGAATTCATACTTAAATTTTTGTTTATAGTAATATTATCTATAATACTCCTAGCATACACGATGTACGTATTGAACAATACAAATTCTGATTGGGAATTTTATCTAAAAGGTTCATGGGCTTTGGGTGTAGTAATTCCAAATGGAGCTAAATTAGAAGATGGCACAATTGTTAGGTGGTCAGAAGTAAAAAATATTACAGCCATAATTAAATTACCTCAAATAATTGAGACCGACGGAGTAATTTACATAGTATTATCTGCAATGACACAATCAAAAACAATCCTTCAAGTGGCCATAGGTATAGAACCGAACCGTACTACATGGCTAACATATGCAATGATAGTTACAAATATTTCTTCAGGAGCAAACTACACGTGGATAACAGAACGTGGTCCACCATCCATGAATAATAATGACCTGATCATTATTTCTATATACTTATCTTTACACCAAAACAAATATATCTGGTCATATAAAATACACGACATTACTACGAACGTAAGTTACATTGGTCTCTTAATCAATGATAATAGTCAAGCCTTTATGGATGGTGAGCAGGAGGTAATAGCACTAGAATCATATACCAAAAATGAGCACATCTTCATGAGCATGGGAAACATAACACTCTACGCCTTATTCCTAAACAATAAGAGAGTTGTAGGTGGATGGTACTTTTATGATGGATGGGATTGGACAAAACATCCGCTCTTTGTAATAGGTTCCATACAAGTTCCTAATTATATATCAATAAGTAGCGACAACAACACCATTTACTGGAGATACAACCCAGTAACATGGGGCACACCAACAATAACTACCACAAAAACCACAGACGTTTATACCAATCCGAATAAAATGAATGACTCTTAAGAAACAGCTAGAGGGTATGGATCGAGTTTATCTTGATTGAGAAGGGTGTATGTGCTTGTGAGAGAGACAACTCTGAGAAGCCCAAGAAATACACATGTTCATTCACAACCCAAAACCTCTGTTCATATCCCTGCTTTCGCATCCGTAAAACATGATTTTTATTTTCTAAATATTCAGTCAAATCCTTTAATTTTGGTCCAATAATTATTATTAAAAAATTAGAATCTCATAATCCTTAACATTACACACTTTTAGTTGTTCAAACAGTCATCGTGCGTGATTGTATATCACCAATAATTTTGTCATTGATTTAAATTACTGTAAGAATAAATTTTTGATGGAAGAACTGCGAATTAACTAGAAAACATTCGATTAATGAAAATGTGAGATTTTCAAGATTATTTGACAAAATGGAAAAATGCAGAACGCTCTCTAACAAAACAAAAAGCCATAAGAGCATTTAAAGCTTAAAGATTGATAGAACTGCAAAATCTGTAACTTATAAAGTAATAAATGTAACATTGTTTTAAAAAAGTTTATAAGTTTTGTCTTATACTGTAAGCTTTGAGGAAACATGTCATGGAAAAAAGCAATTTCTAGAAGCGCAACAATAGGAATAATTGTCGTAATTATCATTATTATTATAGGAGCCACATACATGTTATTTTATGGAGGCGCCCCTACGACAACTACAACAACCACACCTGCAACCACAACAACTACGACAACCACGACAACAACACCCCCCAAGCCTCTAGTAATTGGTGTTACTGATAAGGTGACAGATATTGATCCAGCAAGCGCTTATGACTTTTATACATGGGAAGTATTGAATAATATAATGGCTGGTCTTGTAACATATAGGCCTGGAACAGCTGACATTCAATTAGCGTTAGCTTCAGGTTATACAATACAGAATAATGGATTAACTTATGTATTCACACTTCGAGATAATTTAAAGTTCTCCGATGGATCACCCCTCACAGCACAAGATTTTGTCAGATCAATAAACAGAGTTATAAAGATTAACGCTCCTGAAGGTCCTGTGTGGCTCATTACTAGTTTTGTAAATAATGTAACTGCTCCAGATCCTAAGACTGTTGTCTTTAACCTTAAACAGCCAGTCTCCTATTTCTTAGCATTATTAGCCACACCTCCATATTTTGCAGTAAGTCCAAAATATAACCCAAACGCAGTCGATCCTGACCAAACTGCTGGCGGAGCAGGAGCTTACAGAATTACAAAATGGGTAAGGGACCAAGAACTCGACCTCGAAGCTAACCCTTACTTCTATAACGGTACAGCCTATATCAGTAAAGTGATAATCAGGTTCTATAAAGATGCAACCTCTTTAAGAGCTGCCCTGGAAAGCGGTGAAATTGACATTGCATGGAGAACATTAAACCCGATAGATATAATGAACTTGAAATCTAACACTAACTTTAACGTAATCCAAGTCCCAGGCGCTTTCATCAGATACATAATATTTAACACACAAACATCCCCCGTCAATAATGTATTGGTTAGGCGAGCATTAGCTGCAGCAATTAACAGAACAGACTTAGCGCAGAGAGTTTACACAGGTATTGTAACACCACTTTATAGCTTAGTTCCAATAGGCATGTGGAGCTACACTCCAGTGTTCAAACAATATGGAGATGGTAATATAACATACGCAGAACAACTACTTACACAAGCTGGATACTCGACCTACAATAAGTTAAGCGTTGATTTGTGGTATACTCCATCACACTACGGATCAACTGAAGCAGGTCTAGCTCAAGTATTAAAAGAGCAATGGGAGAACACTGGAATGATCTCAGTTAATATAAAGAGCGCAGAATGGAGTACTTATGTAAGGCAAGCATCGAACGGAACAATGATGATGAGCCTCTTCGGTTGGTATCCAGATTATTTAGATCCAGATGATTACTTAACACCATTCCTACACAGTGAAGCCAACACATGGACTGGGTCTCACTATAGCAATGCTACAGTAAACCAACTCCTCACGCAGGCACAAAGCTTAACAGATATCTCACAGCGAACACAGATTTATCAAAGAGTTCAAAAGATGCTTGCCGCTGATGTGCCATTTATACCATTAGTTCAAGGACAACTTACCGTAGTAACGAAAAAAGGCATTTCCGGAATTATCTTAGGACCAGATATGCTGTTCAGATACTGGCTAATAAGATGGGGTTAAACAATCCAACTAAAAATCTTTATTTTTTTATCATATCATAAACATTAAATCAAGATGCAAGACTAATCCAGTAATGAATATATAGTTGAAGCAATACAATGTCCAATCCTGTACAGGTTAAATTTAAGAATGATAATATTTATTTGTTACCGCGTAGTTCTAGTCTCATGCTAGATGTAATAACTGTTATGTTAATATCATTGTTTGCAGGTTTCTTAGGTGCTTTAACAGGATTAGGTGGTGGTGCAATAGTAATTCCTGTCCTTACTCTCTTAGGCGTTCCTCTTAAATATGCCATAGCAAACAGCATGATAACAATCATAGCAACTTCTAGTGGTTCCGCAGCAGCATATGTAAGGGAGAAGTTAACTAACATTAAAGTTGCAATGTACTTAGAAATATTTACCGTAAGCGGTGCAATCACAGGTGCAATCATAACACTTCTAATACCAAGTAAATACCTTTACTTCTTCTTCGCTGCTTTTCTTCTCACATCATTTTACGGCATCAGAAAAAAGACTCACAGCAATGTCCACGAGAACATGATACAAGATAAATTTTCTAAATGGCTCCAACTTGAAGGGTCGTACTATGATGAAAACTTAAAGAAAGAAATCAATTACAAAATTATTAAGGCATATCTAGGCGGGCCTGCTATGATGATTGCAGGATTAGCTGCAGGTATGCTTGGAATAGGAGCGGGTGCTTTCAAAGTATCAATACATGAACTAATACTTAGGATGCCGTGGTCAACAGTTTTGGAATAGATAGGTTTAAATATTTGTTTAACTCTATTAACTCTTTGATGGAAAAAGAACTACTTAGACCAAAAGATGTTGCAAAGAAGTTCGGTATCTCAGTTAAAACGCTCTGGAAGTGGCAGAGGAAAGGCATTATTAGGACTGTTAAACTTCCAACTGGTAAGCTCCGCTACCCGAGGAGCGAAGTTGAGAGATTATGGAAGCAGTTAAGAGCTACAGGATCCCAGTAGATGTTCCAAAAGATTTAATCGAGGAATACTTCAAAGCTAAGCAGAAGGCTTTAGACGCAATATTCTCGCACGTTAAGATTTCTAAGAAGGCTCACCTTAACTTGAAAGCTGAAGATAGGAAAAGACTTAGAGATGAGTTGCTGAAAGACTGGAGGTTTTCAAAGCATTACGTTGATTCAGCAATAAACTCCGTTATCGGATTGGTTAAGGGCTGGATAACGCTCTACAATAGGGGGAAAGCTGAAGGTAAGCCTGAGATAACTAAAAAAACCGTTTACATTAAGAGCACACTTTTCAGCTTCAGAGATGGTATACTGAGGGTAAGCATTGAGCCTAATAAGCGGTATCTTGAGGTTGACTTAAGAAAGTACGACTGGATTCCAAGAGACTTTGATAAAGTCGGTGGGCTACTTATGACTGAGAAGGAGCTGATAATTACGGTTAAGAAGAGGGTTGAGCCCAAGGCTGAGAAGTGGGTATCATTTGACGTTAACTTAACGAACATAACGGCGTTCATAGGTGGCGAGATCAAGCGCTATGACTTAAGAGAGCTCTACCATATTCACAGAACCTATGAAACTAAACTGCAGAGGATACAAAAGTTATCTAAGATTAAGCCCAATACATCAAAGAGACTATTAGAGAAGTACTCTAAGCGTGAGAAGAATAGAGCCAAAGACTTCATGCACAAACTAACCACGCACATTGCGGGGGAGCTCAAGGAGAAGGATTGCGGAGCAATACTTGAAAACCTGAAAGGTATAAAGGGGCGAATTCTTAATGGCTCAAGGAAAAATAACAGAAAGCTCTCAAAGTGGAACGCAAGAACATTCCAACTCATGCTCGAATACAAGCTGAAGTGGCTTGATTTACCAGTGAAATACGTTAACCCAGCCAACTCGTCTAAAACCTGCCCAGTCTGCTCAGGAAGCATGGCTTCCTATCTGGGCAGGATAATGAGGTGCGAAGAATGCGGACTAACAATGGATAGGGATGTTGTAGCGGTGTTAAACCTTCAGATGCGGGGAATTGGGTTCTCCCCGAGAGCCCTCAACGAATTAATCGAGGGGGAAGGGTTAAGTAGGAATGAAAATAGCAATTCACTATGCATTCCTACTTAACTCAGAACCCATCTAAGGTATCAAGTTCTACAAGTAACTTCATCATAGGCATGACAGCGCTAGCCGGTTCCACAGTATTCATAGCATCAGGGCTAATTGCAGTAACCTTAGCTGCACCAATGGCAGTAGGAACAACAGTAGGATCACTAATAGGATCAAGGATACTCCCAAAAATGAAAGACAAAACAATCAGGGTACTCTTTTTAATAATCCTTGTATACCTAATCATTCAAATGCTCTATAAAGGGGTTACATCATTATGAAAAAGATTGACCTAGAAACTATCATAGGTTATATATTAACAATAGGAGTAATAACATCGTTAATAATGGAATCACTAGGCCTTACGATGTATATAATAGATAAAGGAACAACACATATAGATTTAAATGATGAAGAGACACACATAAAATTTCAAGACTTTTTCATATATTTATCGAATATAGTACTATCAATATTTCGCAAATTTAATTATATCAACATCATGGCACTTGGGCTGGCAGTACTTATGTTGACACCATACCTCAGAGTTGTAGCGTCAGTACTCTATTTTATATTTACCCATAATTACAAATATGTCATAATAACGTTAATCGTCCTTATCATATTAACACTAAGCCTAATCATTCATTAGTTTTATAACTCAAATTCCTACATTCAAACATACCTTCAATCAAAAACACTCCAAGAAGTTTTACGTGTCTTAATAATCAATATTCAAAGAATTAAATCAACAAAAATAGAGTGAGATGAGACAAGTGTTCCAATGAGCAGTAAGATCAATGAACATCTTAGAAGCAAGAATCTCATGGTTAAAGACATAAAGAGTGCTAAGTAAATAACAATTTATATTTTTAAATAGAAGCTGTTTTTATCTTAAATTCATGGAGAAACAAACTAGTGCAAAATTACTAATGTATATGGAAGCGCTCTTTAGTGGCTTTTACGTAGCTATTACTAGAAGTTTATTTATACCAATGCTTGCATATCAGAATTACTCCGTAAATCTTTTATCATATGTTAGCCTGGCTGCGGCTTTTCTTAGCATCCTTATCTCATATTTGATCCATGCTAAATCTAACATATTTGCTGGTAATGTTAAGATCAAGTTAATAGTAATGCATGCTATTGAACGGTTCCTCTGGATGTCCCTTCCATTTATGATAAATTCTCCTGAAAATCTCTCCATAATGTATGCATTAGCGCAAGCTATCACAATTCCAGTTGGAATTCTCTTAAATTTAGCCTTGTTTTTAAGCTTCAAAGATAACGAACTTATAGATGTTAACGTAGTGAGATCATCAGTCGGATCAGTATCCTCAATATTAGGCAGTCTATTCATCATTTACATAACAGCTACTGTTAAACCCCCAGAGAGTTATTATATAGCATACATATATGGTTCACTAACAGGTTTAATAGCATCAATCTCTTTATTCTTTTACTCATCCAACATGCTATACTTCGATCCACAACAACAATTTAAGGCGAAAACAGAAGAAATTGAAGCCAGAAGAGTCAATATCTTCATAATGCTCACTTTAGCCCTAGCAGGCGCGAACTTAATCGGCCTAGGATGGGCCCCTTTACTAAAAGACAGAGGTGCTCCATTGTATCTAGTCACCGCATTAAGCTTAGCTGGTAGCCTAGGTGGTATCATAGGTCCTTACCTATGGAAAGGTTTCAAAAGTTACACCTATGCAATGATCCTTAACACTTTCTTCACACTATTGCTATTCTTTACACCGTGGCCCTTGGCACACTTAGGCTACTCAGCAATCTTATCAATGACGTTTGTTGGATTCAACTTCATTGCATTATCACTCTACTCCAAGTATATTCACTCGTTAGGCATAATCGAGGCATCAGTTCTACTCACAGCATCAAACTCTGTAGGACTCTTAATAGCATCAGCTACAGGCTTTTACATAAATGACCTATTTCTTCTATTCCTACTTGCCTCAATATTCAAGCTATCAGCACTCATAATACCCTTACTGGCGATACCTGAATCAGCTATCATCCCAACCGAAACAGCCTATGGTTACAGCAGACTTATATACTCCATAGGAGTCATGGGTTATACATTCACTATGGAAACCTCCAAACGAGCAATCAAGCTCTTCGTGCAATCACTAGCGTTAACAATATTAATAATTATACTCTACTTTATATATCGCATAGCGATTATCATAGGACTGGGTGGTTAACAATGCCGACAACGTTAGAAGAACTAAAATCTATACTCGACACAATAATTTCAGAACTCGTAACATACTTTCCCAGAATAACACTATCGATAATTACACTCATAATAATACTCCTATTAATCAAACTCATAAACACACTAATTAAATGGACAATCAAAGTCTTCAACCTCGAAAGTCTCATCAAAGACGTATTCCCTAAGAACCTACGCATATCACTAACCACACTAATAACAGTATTAGCCGACCTAGGATTAGTGCTGGCCGGAATTGCAATAATAGGCAGGTTACTCATCATCAATCAACCCGAACTATACACGAGCATAATCCTATACACCTCCAGAATAATCAGTATAATCATAATAATACTGATATTTGCAATCGGACTAGATGCATTCATGAAACACATACAAATAGAAAGAAAACTTGAAAACGTGTTCGCACTAATCACCCTATTACTATTAATCATAGTATTGATTGACCTAACAGCATTCAGCCCAGAAATAAAATATGCAATCAGCCTAGGCATATCGATAGGCTTAGGACTAAGCATTGGTATCTTCACATTCTGGCTACTCTTTAGAGACTACATAGAAACACACAAAAAACAATAAACCACAACTCGATCCTGTCAAAATATTACACATCTACTAACCAACTCTCATACTTGCGTGAATAAAATTTTGAAGCATTATTCTTTACATATAGTTCGACAAGAAAGCCTAAAACTTTTTCTGGGATGAATTGTCGATAAGTTCAAATGTATAATGAGTGATATTTCTATTTGAGCGAGTCACTCGAATGAGGCTTCAAGAGCTGAAGTTTGAGAGGAAGTTCGGACAAGCGGGTTATGGACTATATGCTCATGCCAGGGGCTGGTTTGACTAGCCCAGAACTCGGTACGATGAAGCACGAAGCTAAAAACCTCCCGACTTCAGTCGCGGAGAGTGTCAATAATCATACATAACCCAATCTTAGTCATGAAAACTACATCATATCTTATATACAAAGGATGAATTTTGAGGTCCTGATATTCCTTTTATGAGCGCTACTAAGACATGAGTTTAAGCTATTTAAATACTAGGGAGAATTGCAACATAAACTACTCTGTTCTTACAATCAAAATCTTCATCTAGTGCTGGTGTAGTATTGCTAAAATGTTCTTTGGGTTTTGGGTTGTGAATGAACATGTGTATTTCTTGGGCTTCTCAGAGTTGTCTCTCTCACAAGCACATACACCCTTCTCCATCAAGATGAGCATGAGAAGCGGCCAAATTATGAGAAAAAAAGTGTTTGTTTTTATAGTGAGGGTAGGGGCTGTGGTGTTGGCGGTTTCCATGCTAATGCCAGAATTCCTCCTATGAGTCCTAATATGAAACCTATCATAAAACCGCCCATACTTGTTATTAATGATAATATTGAGAATATTAAAACAACTATGTTACCATTTTTGACTTTACCTGGTTCACTAGAATTTATCATTATGGATCCATAAATTATGATTATACCGAATTTATTCTTAAAATGCCAAGGATAGAGATAAAGATAGCAATAGTTACAAATATGGGCATGAACGAGCCTACTAAGAGCATTCCTATGCCTCCTAATAAATTGAGCACTCCTGCCAGTAATGATAAAACGAATGCGCTTGTTGGTTTTTCTGGCATTGCATATTTAAGTTGTGATTAATATTATTTAAATTTAACTGTTTATTGGATAAATTTTTATAAGTTATCTTATATTTCTGGGAATTAATTTGATTAATTTATGATATATTATTAGATTTATAATTTTTGTTATGATAATATTTATATACTTGTGACGTTGATATATTGTTGATAGTAATGGCTTCATTGCATGATGCGAAAATATTTGGTGGAATAGGTTCAATATTGATGCTATTTGTTCCAGTAGTAGGGCAAATACTTGTTTTAATTGGCATAAAAAATATTTCTGATGTAACTAATGAGAGACCGGTATTTGATAATGCATTATATGCACTTATATTTGGCATAATAGGAAGTATAGCAGGATTTGTACCACTCTTCATGTTTCCACTATTTTTTACGTTCACATTGCTATTACCAGCAATCATTGCATTAATTGCAGCATTTATTTTTTATCTACTCAGTGCGATATATTTAAGAAAAAGTTTTAATCGAATAGCTGAGCTTTTAAATATAGGCCATTTCAAAACTGCGGCTACGCTTTATCTCATAGGTGCAATATTAACAATAATACTTGTCGGTCTTATCATAATCTTTATAGCGGAAATATTCATGATAATAGCGTTTTTCTCGATACCTGAGCAACCTCCATCACCCCAACCTCCTCCGCCTCCAACATAATAAATTTTTTTCACTGATTTCTGATTAACAACTATGATTATATTCGTCTAATGCTACTGCTAGCAGTGTGAAACCCATTTCTTTCCGTGTGAGAACTGGTAATATATAAGTTAATGTTGTAAGTGTTGCTCTCATTATCATTCTACATGCATTTGAGATAGCATTTTTAGCTATATAGTTAAATATCATGCTAGCTACCTGATAGGTATTTCCATGATAGTATTGTTCCTATTATAGCAAATATTAGTGTAAAGATTGTTAGGTATAAGTAATCAAACCATAATGCATGTGAGCCTGTTGTGCCTATTAGTAATTGTCTAACTGCATCATTTGTGTATGTTAATGGGTTTATTTCTGCTATTGGTTGTAACCATGATGGCATTGATTTTGTTGGATAAAAAGCGTTGCTCGCGAAAAGTAGTGGTAAGTTTAGTAGGTTCATAATTGCCATTTGTGATTCCCAACTTGAGGATCTTATGGCTAGTGTTATGAATAGTGATGCTAATCCAAATGCCATTAAAAATAATGCGGCATAAACCCCTATTATATCAAGTATTGTAATTCCACTTTTAAATTCCATTCCTAAGAGCGCTGCGACTAATAGTACTATTGTGGCTTGTACTAGTGATCTTATCACTGATGAAGCAACCTTGCTTATTACTATGCTTGATCTGGGTATCGGCGTGGTGAGTAGTCTGTTTAGAAATCCTAGCCTTCTGTCCCAAACTATTGTCATTCCGCTACCCATCGCTGTGAAAAGTACTATAAATGATAGCATTCCAGCTGCTAGAAATGAAAAGTAATCGGTAGTGCCGAATTGTGCTTGTAATATTTGTGTAGAAATTTGATCGATTATTTGTTTTGGTATATTGAGACCTGGTATGTTAATGCTAGTTCCTGTGAAGAAGGAACTCATGTTCATGGATTTACCAAATAATACTAGCCATATTATTGGTTGGAATAATGATATAAATAATACGACGGGAACTGTATACCACTTTTTTAGTTCTCTTTTTATCAATGCCCACATTCCATGTAATGGACTCAGGTTTTGTTTTTCTTCTCTCATGATCTAGCCCTCCTCAGCGTTCTCCTCATTGCAAAAGCTTCTTCCCAATTAGCTTGCTCTTCTCTAAGACTTTTACCTGTATACTCCATATAGACTTCATCCATGGTTGGCTCTGTGATCGAGATTTTTGTAACGTTTATACCATTTTTGTTTAGCATTTCAATAATTTTGGGAGCTACCGAGCTACCATCTTTCGTTTTTATTCTAATAGTTTCTCCGATGTTTTTTGCCTCTGTTATTCCTTCTATGTTGTTCATTATTTTGAGCGCTGTTGTTGTATCGCTAGTTATTTGTATTGTTATTACGTCACCGCCTATGCTTTCTTTAAGTTCTCTTGGTGTGCCTATTTGTATAATTTTTCCTTTGTCAATTATTGCAACTCTATCACAGTATGTGTCAGCTTCTTCTAGATAATGTGTTGTTACGAACATTGTCGTTTCATATTGTTCTTTTAGCTTAGTTATATACGACCATATTGCTGCCCTTGTTTGCACATCTAAACCTAAAGTAGGTTCATCAAGGAATAGTACTGGTGGTCTGTTTATAAGACCCATCGCCACCTCCAAACGTCTTCTCATTCCTCCTGAATAATTTTCGACTTTTTTGTGCGCAGCTGATGTTAATTCTACCATTTTTAGTAATTCTTCTGCCCTTTTTCGTCCGACATCTCTTGGTATACCATAAAGATCTGCCATTAATATCATGTTTTCTAGTCCTGTGAGGTCTTCGTCAGCTGTGTATTCCTGATGGACAACTCCTATTGATTGACGAACTTTCGATGGTTGTTTTACTACATCAAATCCATTAATTATTGCAGTACCTTCTGTTGGTTTTAGTACTGTTGTTAACATATTTATGGTTGTTGTTTTGCCCGCACCATTCGGACCTAAGAATCCAAATATTTCCCCTTTTTTTACTTCAAAATTTATATGATCAACAGCAACTAACGAGCCAAACACTTTCGTTAGGTTGATAGCTTTTATTATCTCACTCATTGCTAACTAACCTCCCAAGTCTATTTTTTAAATCTTCTATTCTTAATTTATAAGGAGTAAGATTCGATTTACCAATATCTTCTAGGTATGATACATAACTTTCCATCTCGGTGAGTATTTCTTCTACGTCACGAGGTTTTCTGAGCGGTAATATTTCTGTAATCTCTTCTAGACCTTTCTCGGTTAATTTATATTTCCCGTTCTCTAATTTAGTGATCAAACCATCTTTTAATAATGTTGATAGAAGTGGGTATATTGAGCCTGGAGATGGGCGCCACCATCCCCATGTCATTCGCTCTATCTCATTTATTATTTCAACACCATTCTTTGGATCTTTACTGAGAATCCATAATACTAGAAATTTTAATCCTCCTTCTCTTCCTATACGTCGTCTAAATGCTATGTAATGCCACATGTTCGACACCGATATCGATATCGAAATTCAAATATTTAAAGATATTGTTACTAAAACGAATATATTGAGATGCACTGTCTTAAGTTTGATATTTAATACGCATGATAAGATTATATAAGTTGAAAGTTAAACATGATAATGTGATTGAAGTGTGCTTAGAAGAAATCATCTGCTATTTAATCTGATGAGCGCGTTTTCTTTTTACTTATATTTATATAAAGTAGGTTATAGTATGATGGTACTGTCTGTGTCATTACTGTTTTTTATTTTGTTTTCAAATGCGCCAGATTTTGATATTTTGCACAGTAAGGGTACGTTGTTTAAAAAATTAATTAGAACAACTTTTCTTATTCCGTTTTACATTGTGGCAAAGGTTACTCATGATAGTATTGCTCACAGACACATCACTCACTCTATAAAGGGCATAATTATTTTTTTGTTCTTTGTATTATTCTTATGGAGGGTTTTTTATGCTTTTTTGTATCTCTTCACGGGAACTATGAATATTGTAAACGTATATACTATTAGCTTGATTAGAATTTTTATGGATCCTCTCATTCCTTTTTCAATAATTACATCTTATGTCCTTCACATATTAGGAGATGCAGTAACAGTTACTGGCGTTCAATTGTTTAATGATAGGAAATCGCGTGGTTTCATAGTAACTGGTAAGAATGATGATTATTATGTTCTTTTATACATTGTAGCACAGTTGATTTCCATGATATGTTTTTTAAGAATGTCTGAAATGTATTTGTTGGTATTTTTCTCGATTGTTCTACTTGTTATATTTATTATTGTTCCAATTATTTTTGTTTCGAAGAATAATCGTGAACATAAATATCATGTTTAGTAGTGTTAATGTTTATTTTGTTTGGTCATGTGATAATATTGTGATTCGTATGTTCAAGAAACCTGGTAGCAGGATGATTAAGGATCCTAGGGATATTAGGATAGGCGATGTTATACGTTCATTTTGTGAGAAAGGCTGTGTTTGCATTATAGGTTATCCTTGGGATTGGACCACTGCCGGACGGCCCGGTTCTCGTTATGCACCTTCTAAAATAAGGGATTATTTTTATTCTATGAGTCCTTTAAGTGATAAGCGTGTGTGTGATCCGGGCGATGTTGACGTGGTTCCTGGTGATCTTGAAACTTCTTCTTTACGATTAAAGAGTTCTATTCGAAAATTATGTGAGAATTGTAATTCAATTTTTACAATAGGTGGTGACCATAGTTTAACTGCTGTGACTGTTGAATCGTTAATGGAGGGTTTTGGATTAGGCCGCATTGGTCTTCTGGTCTTCGATGCACATTTTGATCTTAGAAAATTGTCAGAGGGTTGGTCTTCTGGAACATATTTAAGAAGTTTGCTAGAAAAGTTAAATGGTAAGATTATACCCTTAATTATTGGAGTTAGATATCATTCTAATCCTTCATACATGTTTGAAGAGGCGAAGAAGTTAGGAGTGGAATTTATAACGTCTGACGAGTTTAAAATGAGTGAGCTGGATGTTATCTTTGATAAGGTTGATAAGGTCCTTTCTGGTGTTGAGAATTTATACATAAGTGTGGATATGGATAGTCTTGATCAATGTACAGGTGTTAATTCTCCATCACCGGGTGGTTTGGATGTATGGGATATAATCAAAGTGATGGATCATGTTTTTCAAAAAAAGAGGCTTGTAGGAGGGGATGTTGTTGAAGTTGTCCCCCTTATTGATGTTGGAGATTACTGCACGCGAAGTGCAGCATATATATTATACAAGATGGTGTATGGTTGATTACTCGTTGGTGACTAATATTTTTCCATTTTTAATGACTGTATGTATTGGATTTCGTATTCGTAAGTATCCAAACCACCTATAATTTGGGATCTTCCAGATAACTATATCTGCATTAGTTCCCGGTTTTAATGATCCCATGTGATCTTCTATGCCTAGGCTTTTGGCAGCGTTTATGGTCACGCCTGCTATCAAATTTCCTGAAGGAAGTGATAGATAACTTGATGCCAGGTTGATAACTTCAATCATATCCAAGTTTATTACTGCTGGTGAGTGGTCGGTTGCTAGTGCTATTATTGCATCATGTTTTAATAAAGCATTAATATTGGGCATTTTTTTAGCTATGTACAACGCTGTTAAAGGTGATAACGTAGTTACGATTTCTTTCTTAGTTATCAATTCTATTATTTCTTCTGGAGTATAGTTTAAGTGGTCTATCGATGAAGCTCCTAATTCGACACCGAGCTTACTGCAACCTATACATGAAAATTCATCCGCATGTATTCTTAATCCCAAACCTATGTTTTTTCCACTCTCCAGTATTTTTCTGGTTTCATTAACATTAAACGCACTTTGTTCGCAAAACACATCGACAAACTTAGCCCCTAAACGTTTTGCTTGGGGTAGTAAATATGTAATGAATTCTTCAATATACTTGTCCTTTTCAATGCCAGGTGGTACTACATGTGCTAAGACTGTTGGTATAATATCGATAGGTTGTTTGTTGACACGAAGTAATATTGAGAGGTGTTCAACGTCATCTTTTACAGTGGCTCCATAACCTGTTTTAGCCTCTACAGTTGTCACACCACTTAATAAAAGATGATTGAGCTTCATGATGGTCTTCTTTAAAAGGTCTTCTGAACTTGTTCTTGAAGTTTCATAAATCGTTCGCTTTATTCCGCCACCTCTCTTCATAATTTCTTCATATGATACGCCTAATAAGATCTCTTCATATTCATCCTCTCGCGAACCACCATATATTAGATGATTATGGGGATCAATAAGACCAGGTGTGATTGTGTGTCCAGATACATCAATATATCTTTTTGCCTCATAATTTTTTAATATGATGTCATCATGATCTACAGCTATTATCTTACCATTATTGATAGCTATTCCACCATCTTCAATACAACCTAACTTAGAATAATTAGCATAACCTTTCACAGGTTTTGGAACTTGAATTATTTGAGATGCTCCATGTATTATTAAATCTACCTCTATCTTATCTGACAATCTCTTTCACGCTCTTTTATTATGTTTATTTCTTATAATCCAAATAAGGAATTTTTATCTTTTTTTCCTTAGCGATTTGCCTTGCTTTTTCATAATTTGCTATGGCATGTCTGACTATGCCTAATCCAGGGTCTGTAGTAAAAACTCTTTCAGCTCTGATGTCCATTCCTCTATCACCATCTAGGACTATGCTTAATCCTGCATGTATACTATAACCTATTCCGACGCCACCACCATGATGTACGGCAACCCACGTTGCACCAGCTACAGCGTTTAAAAGTGCATTAAGTATTGGCCAATCTGCTATGGCATCACTACCATCCTTCATTCCTTCAGTCTCCCTATAAGGAGAGGCTACACTACCAGAATCTAAATGATCCCTGCCAACCCAAATAGGGCCTGCCAACTCTCCTTTTCTAACCATCGCGTTTACTATTCGTCCAAATTTTGATCTTTCCCCATAACCTAGCCAGCAGACTCTTGCAGGTAATCCTTGGAATTTCACGTTTTTTCTTGCTTTCTCTATCCATCTTACGAGTTCCTTATTATAATTAAACTCATTAAGTATCATTTCATCTATTTTGTAAATATCATTTGGATCACCTACTAACGATGTCCATCTAAAGGGGCCTCGTCCCTCTTCAAACATGGGCCTTATATAAGCTGGTATAAAACCGGGATATGCAAATGCATCTTTGAATCCAGCATCGTACGCCATTTTTCTGATATTATTACCATACTCAAATACTATAGCTCCTCTTTTCATCATCTCAACAATCGCCTCTACTTGTATCTTCATACTTTCCATTGCTCTTCTTTCATATTCTCTAGGATTCTTAGACCTAAGCTCCGTTGCTTCTTCTATACTCATTCCTAATGGTATATAACTCAATGGGTCATGTGCCGGCGTCTGGTCTGTGACAACATCAGGGATTATGCTCATCTTTACTAATTTGGGATAAACTTCTGCAGCATTTCCTAATATTGCAATACTTTTAGGTTCTTTTTTCTCTTTAGCTTTTAATGCCATATCTACTGCGCTGTCTAAATTATCAGTCCATGTGTCTAGTTGTCCAAGTCCGATCCTTCTCTCTATCATTCTCTTATCAACTTCAACTGCAAGTAACACTCCCCCATTCATTGTTACTGCTAGTGGTTGAGCACCCCCCATCTCACCTAAACCAGCTGTGAGAACGAAGCGCCCTTCTAAGCTTCCATTAAAGTGTGTTCTTGCCACTGCGGCAAACGTTTCATATGTTCCTTGTAATATGCCTTGCGTTCCTATATAATTCCAACTGCCAGCAGTCATCTGCCCGAACATTGTAAGACCTTTCGCCTCTAACTCTCTAAAGTATTCCCAAGTAGCCCATTTTGGAACCAGTAATGCGTTAGCCATTAAAACTCGAGGAGCATACTTGTGTGTCTTGAAAACGCCGACAGCTCGTCCACTTTGTATCAAAAGTGTTTCATCCTCTCTTAAATTAAGGAGGACTTCTACTATTATCTCAAAATCTTCCCAGCTTCTGGCTGCTTTACCAGTGCCTCCATATACTATCAAATTTTTAGGATCTTTTGCCACATCAGGATCAAGAACATTAAAAAGCATGCGCAGCGCGCCCTCAATTTGCCAATTCTTAGTATGAAGTTCAGAACCTTTAATAACTTTTACGATTTTTGTCTGAGGATTATAATAACCTTCATTAATAAGATCAGTAATCTCATATCTTCGCAATAATTTAGTTTTTAACATAAATAACTCACATATAACTACATTCAACAATCCAAATATTTTTTTCTTTAATTTTCATCCTGTGAGTTGATGTAATACCTCATGGAACATTTTCTAATTGTATCATTTCTGCTAATTCACTTGTCACATTACCTAATTTTTTAATTGTATCTTGAAAGGTGTGTGCGTTTTCCACAGAGGCTTTTATTGTTTCATATATTTTTTGTGTTTGTGCTGTTAGTTTTTTGTCTTTTGATATTAAATAGGTAATCAGTGCTAATATTGAGATTAGTTGGCTGATTATTAGGTTTACTTCATGGAGTTTTACTGCAGAGTTGGCGCTCATGGAATTTACATCTTCTTGAACCCCACTTGTTGGTATGTTATGTATTGTTGATGGTACTGCTAATTCTCTAAGTTTACTAGTTAAAGATGCGGCAGTATATTGTGTGATCATGTAACCAACGCTTGATGGACTTTTGGCAAGATAATTACTGATCTTGTTTATGTCGGCTCTGAGCAATTGTGTTATGAGTCTTTCGATTAAGTTGCCTAGTATTGTCATCGATTCGTTGGCTAGATCTGTTGATAATGCTATGTATTCTCCGTGAAAGTGACATGAGCTATGAGAACTACTATTAATGATTACTGGGTTATCACTGGCTGAGTTAATCTCGTTTATGACGTTGCTTATACTCCATAGTAAAGAATCTAAAATAGGTCCAACTATTTGTGGTATACATCTTATCGAATACGGATCTTGCACACGATTAATAATGTTAATTTCTTTATCCTTTAACATTTTCTCTATTGTTTTGGCTACTGCCAATTGTCCTTTATGCTTTTTTATTGAGTTTACGATAGTCGTGCATGGTGATATGTTTGTGTTGATGGAGTCTAGTATTAAAGTGAATATTGCTATGAATGCTTTGACTAGTTCTAGAGAGTCATATAAGCCTAGTATTGATACTCCTGCGCTGTAGCTTGTTCCGTTTATTAGAGATATTGCTTCTTTGTAGCTAAGTTTTAACGGTTCTATTCCTAATTTTTTTAGTGCTTCTTCAGAAGTTGTTATTGAGTTACTAATTTGAACATAACCTTTGCCAACTAATGCCAGTGCTATATGAGATAGTGGTGCAAGGTCTCCACTGGCTCCTACACTGCCGTATTTAGGCACAACAGGTATCACGTTCTTATTAAGAAATTCTAGCAACTGATCAACTATGGTTTCTCTAACCCCACTGTATCCTAAGGAAAGTTGATGTGCACGAATTAATATAGTGGCTCTAACCCAATCCTTTGGAGCTGATTCACCAATACCCATTGCGTGTTCGATTAATAAGTTAATTGATTCATTAACAATATCATCAGGTTTTACAGAGACATTGTATAATTCACCAAGTCCTGTATTTACACCATAGATTTTCACATTGGATGATATCAATTGCTCAAGAATCCTTCGAGATCTTCTAATCTTATTTCGAGCGTCTTCGCTTAATGAAACTTTCTCTAATTTTCGAGATACATTAATAATATCACGAATCCCTAATTCATTACCTATCATAATCATTCATAACACCTAACTTAAATTTATATTTGTATCCTATTAAATATTGGGCTTAAAATGTGATTTCCACCTTCATGTAATATTGAGGTTAGAAAAACTGTCAAGAACAAGAGCTTGTATTCTTAAACTGAACGCCATCGTGAAAATTTGAGTGCTAGTAATAAGTATAATATAGTCTCAACTATCAGAATTGTATAGTTAGCTATGATATCTGTTTTGTAGAGTTCAAATACGGATTGTAGGATTAAGGCTGCTGATGTTGACGGGGAGATCATTAAGGGGTAAAGAAATGTTACAGGAATTAAATTTGCTGGATAATAAAGGGGTGGAATTATTGTGAAAATTATTGAAAGGAAACTTGCAACCCCCCATGAATGTCTGACGTGAGGTATAAACGTTGATATGAAAAATGCTAAAGCTGAAGATGAGATAAGAAGTGGTGTTAGTGTAAAGATAAGCCATAAAACTTTTATAGAATCGAACATTCCGTAAAATATCCCAAGTAAAATGTATACTAGTATACCAGGTACAGAAAAGATTAAGTTACTTAGCATATGTCCCATCAGATAATCCAATGGTTTTACGAACGTGGACACTAACAAATCTTGTAATTTTAATTCAAGTCTTAGAAATGTTACATCAGCTACCAGTGAGAGTGAGTTCATCGTTATAACTGAGAGTAATCCTCCAAGTATGGCGTATGGAAGTAGTTCACCCCTAGAAATTACATAGATTAGAAATAGTACTGAAAGAGGCGTTATCATATAGGTTGCTACATAGACGTATCCTCGTTTAAGGCTTGAGTAGCCATAGAACCATGCGAACGTAATTATGAATCTTATTCTGCTGTAAGCCATCTAATCAGCCTCCATTCCGTTTATTATGAGCAAGTCTTCCAAAGTAATTGTTTTGATTACTACATTATCTTTTCCAATGAATTCTTTAGCTTTATCGACAGTAACATAACTTATATAGCTGCTCCCTATTTTATAATCTCCACTGCTGCTTTCCACTCTTACTTTACCATCAAACGGCTTTAATAATTCGTTAATTGTTCCTTTTGCTACAATTTTTCCTTTGTGGATAACAATAATTTCCTGAGCGAGTTCTTTGGCTTCTTCCATATAATGTGTAGTTAATATGAGTTTAGAATTTAGATGTTTTAGTATGGACCAGACTTCTAATCGAGAGATAGGGTCCAATCCTAAAGTTGGTTCATCTAACAAAACAACTTCTGCATTGGAAGCTATAGCCATAGCAACAAAAACTTTCCTTTTCATGCCACCAGAAAGTTCATCAGTAGGTATTGTAGCAACATCCCATAATCCGACCTCTTTTAAACTTCTCCTTGCAACGCTAAAAGCATCTTTAAGGGAATACCCTCTTGCTGTCAAATACATAACTACATGCTCTAAAGGGTTAGCAATACCAATCGGTCTAGATTCTTGAGGTATGCTGGCTATTATCTTTCTTATCTTATCAGGCTCTTTGACTACATCATAGCCCTCTATTTCTGCTATTCCTGATGTTGGTAATAGTTGTGTTGAAAGTATTCTTAGTAAAGTTGTTTTACCCGCACCATTTCTTCCAAGCAAACATACTGTATTAGCAGAAGAGGAAAAAGTAACATTATCTAGCGCCACTATTTTATTTCCATATATTTTTGTAAGGTTTTTTACATCGATCACAAACTTTAAACTTTTATTAAGTAAATAAGTTTTAACTATTGTTAAAAGTTAACTATTCACAAAAATAAATGGTGTTCTAATGTGTAGGTTTATAAATTTTGTCTAATGTATCATGATTAGCATGAACGTAAATAAAGTATTATTAGTAGTAATGATCATCACTGGTTTAATAGTAAGGATTATTTTTATGCCTTATTCCTCAGGCTCTGATATACCTCAATTTTATGGTTTTGCTAATACGTTTCTTAGACATGGTTTTAATTTTTATTCTTATGCGAATGAGTTAAATTATAGCAATGAAGGTTTGCCATACCCGTGGGCTTATGTTTATCCTCCTTTACCAATATTTTTGTTCACCATAGCAAGATTAATTTCTGGCGGGTCTACAGATGTTATAATCGAAAATATTAACAATACTGTTTTCGTGAATACAGGTTTAGTGATTATAGAAAGATATCCTAATTATAATGTATATGTCGATCCTGCGTGGATCATATCTGTCAAAAGTATCTTCGTGCTGTTTGATGTCATTATCGCAATACTACTTTATTTTCTTGCTGGAAAAGGTCGTAAAGGATTTTTGATTTCCATGTTTTATTATTTAAATCCAATGGTGATTTATATTTCTGCAATCTATGGTATGTTTGATCAAGTTGCATTCGCTTTTCTTCTTTTCTCATTAGTTTTTATGAAAAGGAGCACAGTAATTTCAGGAATATTCATGGGCTTTGCATTAGCAACTAAGCAAACTATGTGGATACTATTTGTTCCTTTCTTCATTTATTTACTCTCAACATTGAACACTCATAAGATCATCAATTTTCTAATAAGCGTAGCAATAACTTTCACCGTAATTTTGCTACCGTTTATTATATTTGATACTAATGCACTATATGCGATACTCAGAATCTTTTTTAATCCTGAAAATAAACCTGGCTACACTGAACCAATCGTTTACAGTTTTAATGGTGTTTCAAGTCTCATGACCTATTATAATGATTTAGAAACATTTGGGGTCTCGGTACCATTACCAAGTTCTGTACGTCTCACAATAATAAGATTATGGTTTATACCATTTATTGTCCTCTTTACTTTCTCATTAATATCTTCATATTCCTCTAAAGACTCATTAAAGGCTCTCTCGTTCGGGTATACATCATTCATTGCTACTTATTGGAGAGTAAATCACCAATATCTAGTTCCTTTAATAGGACTTCTCTCATTACTCATAATTAGGAAAGAGAAAAAACTTAGGTTAATTAGTATAATACTTGTCATCTTATCAGGATTCTGGCCTATCATGTTTCCCACGAGCTTTTGGTTTCATGTTCATATTCAACCACAATTTAGAAATGAAATGTTAATGAATTTAATTGATAAATTAACTCTAAGAGTTTTTGATCAGGTTTATTATGTCATCTATTCACTGATACTAACTATAATACTTTATATATTTATAATTATAAATACTATACCTCTCATAATTGATTACATAAAAAGAAATAAGTTCCAAATTTAATACTCTCTCTGTTCTAGTGTGAAGATTCCGGTTTTTCGATCTAGCATTTCATCATACCGAGTTGGGGTGCATCAATCCAGCCCTTGCTATGGAGACAAGCTTGGCCTACTTTAATATATTTGGTCTAGAAAACATCTAGACCACATCCGGGCGCCTCGCTCAAATTAAAATACCAACGGTTGACTAAGCTTATCAACAATTCATCCACGCTCTAGAGGACAATTTTTCAGAAGTAATGATCTACGACTGCAAGTTTCTAGACTTATTTTTGTTGTACAAAATTTTTTCTTTATTGTCTTTTTATATGACAAAATTGCCTCTTTAGTTATTTTTTATTATAATCAAGTTTTTAATTTACTGGATTAATATGGGCACTGGAGATGACCCTAAAGTATCAATAAACACACGTTTAGTAAAACCTTTAAGACGTAGAATGTATTCTTTAGCGTTTATCTTAGTAATATTACTTTCAATACTAATACCGTACATAGTACCAATATCAAGTTCTTGGATACTCTTTGCTTATTGGTCTCTTTTGGTTATTATAGCTATCATGCTCTCTTATTTATACCTTAGAGGTGAAGTTAGATGAGTGAAGAAACGTCAGTATTATCTGGAGTATCTTTAGTGATGTTTATAATGATTATGTTAGGTCTTGGAGTATATGCTAGAAGGAAGGGTGCATTAAAGTCTGCAGAAGAATTTTATTTGGCTAATAGAACGTTGAATACTTTGTATTATTTCTTTACATATTTTGGTACGACCTATAGCGCTTTCATGTTCATAGGACTTGTGGGTTATTCATATTTTTATGGTGTTGGTTCGCTGGGATTCGAACTCACATACCTTATGGGAACAGCAACTATCCTAAGTCTTTTCTCAATTCCAGTGTACAGAAAGGCAAAGAAGTTAAATGTAATAACACCTACACAGCTTATTTATTTAGAAAATGGTTCAAAGTTAGCCAGGTATATTGTAAGCATTTCATATCTGGCATTTCTTATACCCTACATGAGTGTTCAAGTAATAGGACCTGCGGTAATCTTGAGTATTCTAGGTATTCCAAGAGAAATATCAATATTAGCAACTATTCTTACAGTATTTGTTTACACATATTTTGGAGGTCTGAGAGGTATTGTTTATACTGATATTACGCAGGGAGCGTACTTTCTTTTGGTCTCTCTGATGTTTCTTGCGTCAGTATTTCGAGGGGTTTTTTCCACGCCTATTCAACTTCATACAGTTCCTGGTGGGTTATCGTTTTGGACATTTGAGCGTTTTCTTTCATTAACTGTGCCATGGGTTTTCTTTGCATTAACGAATCCACAAGTTCTCCAGAAGCTGTATGTTGCTAAGAGTGAAAAAAACCTAGCTAAAGGAACAATTCTTTTCTTAATGGCAGGTTTTATACTAACTATAGTAATGGTTCTTACCGGTCTTGGAGGAGCTGGTTTGTTTAATTTTCAAACAAAAGATCCGAACATGATTACACCCATGATCATGTCTAATCTTCCAATAAGTCTTCAGCTAGCAATAGCTTTAGCAGTATGGGCTGCAGCATTATCTACATATGATGCAATATTACTGACTTTAGCTTCAATAATAGATGTAGATCTCATTGGAAAAGGTAATGTGAAACTAGGAAGGAGGGCAGTGCTGGGAATAAGTGTGATTGTAGGTATATTTTCTTTCTATACTACTGCACCTGTTGTCATTCTCGCAGTTACCAGTTCTGCAGCTCTATTATACTTGGCACCTATACTAATTACAGCAATCTTAAGAGGACTTTCGAAAAGTGAAGCTTCATTACTTACACTGCTGGGTTTCTTGTCATTCATTTTACTCTTCATAGTAAGAAACATGATTTATCCACATGTGCTTGATTATGCTTCCCTTGGAAGTCTAATCATTACATCGTTAGCATCGATCATAACGTGGTTAAAAACTCCATATCCTTCTAAAAATTAAAGCAAAAAAGTTTTATATTGGTTATTGCATTAAATGATTATGATTGAAATATTAGCCGGACCCTTAATTTTTGTTCTGGCAGTTTTCTTAATTTTAATAGGAGTGATACTCATAATAGTGATTGGTGCATTTATCTTTTTCTTTCCAGCAATAGTTGCAGCTTTAATAGTTTGGTTTATTACAGGTGGTGATAAGATTCTTACAGCATTAGCTTTTCTAATAATAGCCATAATATCACTAATAAAAAGAAAATAAATTCTGGTTAGGGTATTTAGAATAGTGTTTTATACTGGTCTCTAAGAATTTTTTTATCTATTTTTCCAGTGCTTGTTTTTGGTATTTCATTCACGAATATGAATTTATCTGGTATCCACCATTTGGTAATTCTACCAGATTCTACATAATTTTCTAGATGTTTCTTTAGTTCATCCTCTGTAACCTGCATGCCTTTCTTTGCAACTATGATTGCTACTGGTCTTTCGCCCCATCTTGGATGAGGAGCACCTATCACTGCTACTTCTGATACTGCTGGATGTAACGCGATTAAATCCTCAAGTGTTAATGATGAAATCCATTCTCCTCCACTTTTCACTACATCTTTTATTCTGTCCACAATTTTTATGTAGCCGTATTCATCTATTACTGCTATATCACCAGTGTGCAACCATCCTCCAGCCCACAACTCTTTTGTTTTCTCAGGGTCTTTATAATAATCTCTAGTAAGCCATGGGGTTCTGACAACAATTTCACCAACAGTTTTACTGTCCCTTGGAACATCTTTACCTTCAGCATCAATCACACGCAATTCCACTAAAGGAATAGGTATTCCTGTTTTAATGACTATGTCAATTAATTTTTCAGAAGGCCATTCGAGCATATCTTCTCTTGGATTTGCTATAGTGAGTACTGGTGCAGTTTCGGAAAGACCATAACCAGCCATTATTTTAATTCCAAATTGCATTGCTTTCAAAGCTAACGTTTTTGGTAATGCAGCGCCACCGATCACTACTTTCCAATTCTTTAAATAATCCTTGTAGTTATCGATTTCTGGATGATTGAGTATCATATGAAGTATTGTAGGAACCATATGAGAGAACGTTACCTTTTCTTTTTTAATTAACTCTAGAGCAATTTTGGGATCATATCGTCCTAACAGTACAATTTTATTTCCAAGCATTGCGGCGGTGTAGGGTAGCCCCCATGAATGAACATGAAAGAAAGGTACGAGTGGCATCATAACATCTTTTGATGTGATATTCACTACACTTGGATAAGATGATAACATCGATGTTAGTGCAAGCGTATGGAGGACTAATTGCCTGTGAGTGAAATGAACACCTTTCGGAAGACCTGTCGTGCCGCTTGTGTAAAAAAGTGTTGCTTCGGTGTTTTCATCAAAGTCTGGAAACTCATAATGCGATGAAACGGAATTTAACAGATCTTCATAGTAATATGCTGGTTTCAGCGATGTTGAAGGCGTGCTTCCGGTATCACTCATTATTATCCATGCCTTTACTGTAGGTAATGCACTAGCAACTTTTTCAACCAACGGTAAAAATTCATCCCGTACAAGAACTATATCATCTTCGGCATGAACTGCTGTATAGAGTATTTGTTCAGGTGGTAATCGTATGTTCACAGTATGCAAAACTGCCCCTATCATAGGAATAGCAAAATAAGCTTCTAAGTATCTGTGCGTATCAAAATCAATCACAGCTACTTTTGAACCTTTTTTAGCGCCTATCGATTCTAACGCATTAGCAAGTCTTTGAATCCTTTCATAAAATTTCATCCAGCTATACCTTGAAATATCTCTGTAAACGATCTCAGTAGGTGGTTGTCTATATAGTGTCTGGACTAGAATCTTTTTAATGAGCAACGGATATTCATAATAGGACATAAGAATGCGCCATAATTTTAGTGTTTTCTAAATTTATAAAATTAACTAAATTTAATTAAAAAAGTTTAATGTTCTAATTCGATAATCTTGTATGTTGCCTTAAAAAACAGTTTCAAAATAGATAGACTTAAATAGAGATAAGTCGTAATATCTTCTTGATGGAGAAGCTTTACACTCTCAAAGAGGCTAAGAGGCAGCGTTTAGCTGCCTTTGTCAGTATTTTCAGAGCAGATAGGTTTAAATATGGTTTGCTCATACGTTTTAGTGTCCCCTCTGCTCTGGAAGCATGACTTCCTATGGGGATGGGTGGGCTGGGGGTTGACCTTCAGATGTGGGGATGTCGGGTTCACCCCGAAAGCCCTCGATGAGCTAATCGAGAGGGAAGGGTTGAGTAGAGGTGATAAAACACTATGAATCTCTACTTAACTCAGAACCCTTAATCTCACTTTTCTTATCACGAAGATTAGCGCTGGCTGAACAGTATTTTTCTTCAGATAATTTAATGGCCTTTTCAACGCTTTCTTTATCTAGACCACTACCAGTTATTTCATAGATTATTTCAATGTGTTTATAATATCTGGGATATTCTTCTGCTCTTTCTCCCTGCACTTTTATTACTAAAGAATAAACATCTTTTTTCATTTTCCTCAATATATCGATTACAAAATAATTCGACAGGAAAGCCTAGAACTTCGGTTCTGGGATGAATCGTCGATAGGCTTAAATAAATGCTTAAACAATGTTTTCTTGAGCGGGTCGCTCGCATGTGGTTCGGAAGTCCGAAAGCTGGAATAAGGCTCCGAACCGAGAGAGGCGGGGATGGTTCCAGCAAGCGGGCCATGGACTACATGTCCATGGCGGGGGCTGGTTTGACACAGCCCAGAACTCGGTACGATGAAGGCTTAGCCTTGAGGAACCGAGAATCTCCCGGCTTCAACCGTGGAGAGTGTCAAATCCATACCCGTGCATGTTCCTAAAGCTATTAACAATAATTCCATTGGCCTGAATCCGGTGTTTTCACCGCCATGTTCACTGTCAGAATCTATTACTACTGAATGTCCATGCTTATCTACACCTATAAATTGCATTTTGTCAACCCATTTCACGATGACTTTGTTCATTTTATATCATAACATGGTAGTTGAAAGATGTCTAAAAAGATAACGTATATTTATGATTCTTGATGGGATAAAATTAATTGATAACATAAGCTGTTTTATTAAAAAGAGGATTTAATGTTTGCTAGGAAATATTCATGAAGTCTTGTATCATTAGTTAGTTCTGGATGAAATGTAGTACCCATATGTATGCCTTGTTTAATGGCGACTGGTTTATTATCGAGCGTAGCAAGTATTTCCACAGAAGAATCCACTTCTTTTATTGAGGGCGCTCTTATGAATACTCCTTTGAATGGTTTAGAACCGATTACTGGTATGTTAAGATCTACCTCGAATGAATCTTTTTGACGACCATAGGTGTTTCTTTCAACTACCATGTCTATAATTCCAAGCAGCGGTTGTGTTGTTTCTCCAACAGTTCTATCATATGTTTTCTTTGCCATTATTATAAGACCTGCGCATGTTCCCCAAATAGCCAAGTTCTCAGTCTCAATCTTGTTTCTAATATGTTCTAGTAATTCATTATGTTTCATCAATGAACCGATTGTAGTACTTTCACCACCCGGAATAATTAATCCACTGAGATTCTCTAAGCCTTTAGGTTTTTTGACCCATATTATTTTGCCTTTAATATTTAGTTTGTCCATAGCTATTTTTAATGCAGAAATGTGTTCTTCGATATCACCTTGTAATCCTAAAACTCCAATGTTCATGCTTGAGCACCTCTCTCTTGCATGCGAAGTTCTAGTTTCTTGATGTCCATACCTATCATGGATTTTCTTTCATCTATCATGCTCTGCGCTTCTGCAACAATTTCAGGATCATCATAGTGTGTCACAGCCAAAACAATAGCTTTAGCTCTTTCCAGTGGATCTGAAGATTTGAATATTCCTGAACCCACAAACACTCCGTCACTTCCGAGCAGCATCATTAATGCAGCATCCGCTGGTGTTGCTATTCCACCTGCAGCAAAATTTACTACCGGAAGCCTGCCAAGACGTGCAACTTCTTCTACTAGTTTATAACTAACCTTTAATTCTCGTGAAACACGAATGAGCTCTTGCATGTCACCATCTTCATAAATAGCTTTTACACGTCTTATCTCGTTATTCATTATTCTCATATGTCTTACAGCTTCTGCTACATTGCCGGTTCCAGCCTCACCTTTAGTTCTTATCATTGCAGCCCCTTCTTCGATCCTACGAAGTGATTCCCCCAAGTCCCTTGCACCGTTTACAAAAGGTGTTGTGAAATCCCATTTCCATATATGACGCTCCTCATCAGTAGGAGTGAGAACTTCGGATTCATCTATCATATCAACACCTATTGCTTCCAGAAGCCTAGCTTCGTATGTGTGACCTATTCTACATTTTGCCATTACAGGAATCGTCACATGATCCATTATGCTTTCGATAACCTTAAGACTAGCAGTTCTAGCTACACCTCCCTCCTTTCTTACATCATAGGGTAGTTTATCTAATACCATTACTGAAACAGCACCAGCATCTTCAGCTATTTGCGCTTGCTCGATATTAGTGACATCCATTATAACTCCATGCTTTAACATATGGGCGAAACCACGCTTTACTAAAGTTGAACCTTGCACATGTTCAATATCATTCATGATGATTTTCTTTAACCCCTTTGGGCCAATTTCTTCAGGAACAAGTGATATCATTTTACCTCAGATTTTAGTTAAAATAATTATATATAAGATTTAGCTTATGCATAAGTTTTCTTAAAGATAGTCTATATGTTAAGATAACGCTTATACTCCCACTCAGTAATTGTATATTTTGTAGAATCCCAGCTTCCCACAGATGATATGTAATCATCATATTCACGTTTTTTCAGATTGATGAAAGATTCGTAAAGAGCTTCACCTAGAGTTGATTTAACTAACGAATCATGAGTTAGATCCTCTACTGCCTCACCTAAGTTTACAGGTAATGCTTTCACACCAAGCTTCTCTCTTTCAGTGTTGCTTAAGTGATAAAGGTTCACGTTAACAGGTTGTGATTCCAATTTTCTATTGATTCCCTCAATTCCTGCAGCTATGATAACACTTAATGCCAAGTATGGATTTAGCGAGGGGTCGGGATGTCTATACTCTATATGCGCTTCAACCTTATTTTTAACTAAATGCGCTGGCACTCTTATTATTGCTGATCTGTTGCCATACGCCCAAGCTATGTATACCGGGGCCTCATAACCTGGCACGAGTCTTTTATACGAGTTTACTAGCGGTGCAACTATTGCTGAAAGAGCGCGTGAGTGATCCAATATTCCGCTTACAAAGTTCACAGCAGCTTTCGATACTTTTTCAGCATCTTCATAGAAGAGATTTTTATTACCTCTCCATAGACTCATGTGAATGTGTGCTCCGCTTCCATTAATTCCCCAAAATGGTTTTGGCATAAAAGTTGCTGTAATTCCTCTTTCTTTTGCCATGAATTTGAAAGCAGTTTTAACTAAAAAGAGCCTATCTGCAATAGTTAATGGATCACTCGCCTCTAGTGTGAATTCATATTGTCCTGGTGCTACCTCATGATGATGCTTTACCACATTATACGTGTCAAATAACTCGCCTATTTTACGACAGATTTCATCACCAATTCTTGTAGGTTCAGCTGAATAATAGTATCCGTCATCTAACGGTTTAGGTTGGGGTCCAGTAACTAAAAAGAATTCTAATTCAACACCCATTAACACTCTTAAACCTAGTTTTTTCACACTGCCTAAAGTATTTTTAAGTATAGATCTTGGATTTTTTTCAAACGGTTCATTGTTGTGTTTGTAAATATCTCCTATTACCCAGGCTACATGGGGTGAGTCCCATGGAGCGATCACCAATGTATTCAGATCAGGTTTTATTACTAGATCGCTTTCCTCAATCTCAGTAAACCCTGGCACTGATGACCCATCAATTCCAGCCCCCTCATAAATAACTTCATTTAAACTACTCTTATGAATAGTTACAACTCTTGGCTGTCCTGCCAAATCAACCGCAGCAACTCTTAAATATTTTATTCCAGATTTTTCTAAACGATCTATCGCTTCTTTGTACGATTCTATACTATTTTTTACTGGCATATATTATATTCAAACTTTTTGTTTTTAAACTTTTAGTTCTAAGCGATTATTTAAACTCGAAAGTTGTTCTATGAATAACCAAAAAATAAAAACATTAACGTAACCCTGCTATTTCGCTTTCAAGAGCTGAAACAAGATTAGCAAGTACTTGCATTACTTTATAAGCTTCTACAACATTTTGTGCACGATACCTTAACGTGTAAGGATCAACCCTTTCCATATTTGGAATACGCTCACCTGTATCAGCATACGCAGTACTCTTCATCACAAAAGTGAACGTTACTGGATTATTGATTTTAAGAGGTTTTGCTTCTTTACCTATTTTCAAAATGGCTTTTCTGATACCCTCTTTCAGGTTCTTCTCAATTTTTATTAGAGATGGTGATATTGAGGAATATCTAGTAATGGATTCTTTAAATACAACATACTCAACCCATGGTGCTTTTTCAAGCACATCAAGCTTTAATTTATCATCACCACCTACAAGTATTACTGGAACGTTGTATTCACCTGCTATCAAAGCATTAATATAGAATTCACTGGCTTTAATACTGTTCACAAGTATCTCATGAAACGATTGCCCACTGTATGTATGATCAAGTATTGCGTAAGAAGTCCCCGCCGCTGCATGATACCCTATGAATAATGCTGCATCAAATCCATGCTCTATTCCATAAACCATGTCCACTGGTCTTAAACTTCCTCGTACGAGATATACATATTCTGGCATCTCCTCGTAAACTATGCTTCCCATATACCAGTGTGAGTCTGCCACATAAATCTCATCAAATCCGTTCTGATACAATGTTTCAGCAGTAATTTTTGTTATTCTTGTAACGATTCTTCGCCCTTCATCATGCAAAAATGCTTTAGGGGCTGTCTGAGACACATGAAAAATCCCAGGCATTCCTTCCATATCAACAGATACATAAGCCTTCATTTTTCATCCTCTTTATTATAATTCAAATGAATTATAAGGTTATCTCTACAATTTTTAAATCCTCCTAAAATCTTCTTGAGGAACAATTTAACGAACCAACAAAATACCAGTTTGGAACTTTTGCTTCTCACCAAAAAGCGAAACCTACTGCTTGTATTATAATAGAAAAGAACGGAAACCTTAGGATTCTTTAAAACCAACCAATCTTACGAAAGAAAAGTACTAATATTATAGCGAATGTTATCATTACAGTCAAAATTACTGGATAGGCATACGGTAAACGCGCTTCCGGTATTTCAAGGTTCATGCCATATATTCCCGCAATAATTATAAGTGGTAAGGCAATCACGTTTATTGCAGTCAACTTTTTCATCACAATATTTAATGACAATGATATTGAAGACAAATGCAAATCACGTACATCAGCTAACCTTTCCTTTTGCAATTCAATAAGCTCGATCAGGTGAGCAGAATCTTCATAAAATTCTCTAAGAAGTCTCTCACTCTCAGTTGAAAGTTTATAAATACCCTTGCCAAGCAGCAATGATACGTGTTCCCTCATAAAATAAAATGTACGCCTCAATACAACTAAATTTGATCTAACATCTCTAAGCATTCCCATATTAATCTTAGCAGGTTCTTTAACAACTAAATCCTCTAATTCATCAATCTGTTCATCCATTAAATCAGTTACATCATAATAATCATCAACCAATTTACCCATAATAACAGAAAACAAAACATCAACATCTAGTTCCTGAACTCTATAATCATTCCTTACCAAACACTCCTTAACTTTACTGAGAAATTCCTGAGACAAACTAATAATAATTACTGTATTTGTATTCTTATATAGCAGTACCAATAACGGCATATAATCCATTTTACTCCCTTTGACTCGAAAAAGTTGTGATGTAAGTATCAACTGTTCATCAGCAATAAGCCTAGATCTTTCTATATCATCCTTAGACAACTTTACCGACACATTACCAATATTTAACTGATCCAGTGAGGCAAACATTTCATCAACACTTTCTACATAAACCATTATTAAACACTTATCCCTAACATCTTTCTTCATAGCTTCCTTGCACTCTTTCTCCTCTATCTTCTTACCATCATAAACAATATATGTAATTCTCATAACTAAACTATAAAATCACTAAAATTAAATAAACTTACTGAAAACCACAATAAAAAGAAAAACATCAAACCCCAAATGATCTAAAAACATCACATAATCCTCTACCGAAAACCTTAAACGTAAACCCGATGAGCAAGCGAGTTACTCCACGACTAATAGCGTTTAGGATGGGCTTTACGCCCGTTCCCTCATCTGCTGGTTTGTGATGCTCACATCCCCGCCATCCCATGCCTCTCGTTATCTTATGAGCTATGTTTATACATGCGTTTTGTATGGGAACAAATTTAGTGGGTTAACATTATGTTTAAACTTTTGCACATTCCAGAGCCTAAAGCTCTAAGCTTTCTGGGTACCGTTGTGGGATTCATGGACTTTCGTCCCTTCCCTCTCAATTTCATAGAGGGCTTTCTGGGGCAACGGGGCTCCCCTCATCCTGAGCATGTTTAGACGTGCCCATTCGGTGCCAATTTACCACCACATATCGGGCACGTTCATGCATTCTTTAATACACTAAACATCTATAAAAATCTATCTATTTGGGAGCTGCTGTCCAACCCTAAATAATTAGCATTTTCCTGCCGCACATTCATCCTTGCATGATGATGATTCACAAAGTTATAAAAATGATAAAGTTAAAGTTCTTAAGGGCAGTACCAAAATAAAATATTTCATTATTTTGTAATTATGATTCTATGCCTCCACAATCATGACTCTTCTAGTCATTGGAATACCTTTTGCTATTCTTGTAGCTCTGGGCTGTTTCAGATTTATTAGATAAATCTCTGTGGTCGAATAAATCACCTCATCTTCGTTTTAAACAAGCAAATCCTGTAGTGCCCGTGGCCGGTTGTGGCAGCTCAAAATTAAGAGATTTCCATTTATCCCCGTTATCTTCAGAAATTTTTATAGGTTTTTGATCTAATGTATGTCCCACTATTCTACACTATTCCTGCTCATAAGACTCTCATCAATCTCAAAGGACTTTGAATAAGATATAAAAGACTTAAGGTTAGAAATGTTCTCATTCTACTAAATAATCATTGAAGCTTGGGCCTTTATAGCGTTTTTTGGGTTTATACTTTCTAGTGGTGATTGGATGTAATAATAATGATTTTACTAATGTTTCACCGATTTGCTTTTCATAACCTTTAAATTTTTCTAGTGCTTTGTTGACTTCTTTGATTGTCATTGCGTAGAACGTTGTTGGGTCTAATTTTGCGTTTTCTATTTGGTCTAGTAATTTTTCCATGTTTGCGGTCATTTCTGGTGTTGTTATTTCTGGAACTTTATTTACTAGTGCTTCTATTACTGCTTTACCTAGGGGTGTTATTGTCAGTTTAGTTTTTCCTGTGATGTAACTTCGTTGCAACAATATTCGAACTTCTTCATCCCTGGTTGCTGGTGTTCCTAACCCTAATTTTTCCATAGTTTTAATAAGTGACGATTGTGTATAGTGCGGTGGCGGTTTAGTTTCATCTTCTTCTATTCTTACCTTTATTATTCGTAATTTTTCATTAGGATTTATGTCTGGTAGTCGCTCTTCATGTATTTTTGAGTAAGGATAAACTTTTAACCATCCTTGTGTTAAAATGATATTTCCATCTGTTTTGAAGAAGAGGTTAGCAACATCGACTGTTATTGATATACGTTTTATGTGCGAATCGGGGGAAAGAATTGCTAGTGTTCTTCTAAATATTAGTTCGTACAATTTTAATTCATCATGACTTAGGCGTGTATCATTTATAGATTTTACAGCATGTATTGGTGGATGTGCTCCATCAAATTTATCTCCTTGCCTAGGCAGAAAATTTGTTATATCTTGTACAAATTTCACCAAGTCAGGCTTATACGAATAGAGTGCAGTTAATATTTTTTTGAAGTATGCTTTGTCATGCTTTCCAGGACTTGTATCAAACATGGTGGATCCTGATCTCGGATATGATATTAGTGCTTTTTCGTAAAGAGATTGAGCTAGAGATTTTGTTTTTGTTGGTTCAAATCCGTAAAGTCTTTGTGATTCACTTTGAAGGTCTGATATTGAGAATGGTATGGGTGGTTTAACATATTCTAATCTAGTTTTAACATCAGCTATTCCCCATCCTACATTACGTGCCAAGTTAGCATATGATTCGGCTTTACTTTTATTAAAAATTCTAGACTCATTGTTAACTGTAAGTGTTGCATCAAACTGTTCCCCTTTGGATGTTTGGAATGTAGCCTTTATTACATAAAATTTTTGAGGTTTAAAGTTTTCAATCTCTCTAATTCGTTCGTAAACTAATCTAAGTGTTGGTGTCTGAACACGCCCTGCACTAATCACTCTCTTATCTCTTCCACCAGACCTTCGATAAGACCACGTTAACGCTCTAGTGAGATTTGCTCCCCATAATAGATCTAAACGGTCTTGTGACAAGCCTGCATATGCCCGGCTTATATCCATAGGTTTTAAGTTCTCATAAGATTTTCTTAACTCATCTTCAGTAAGAGAGTTAAACTCCATTCTTTTTATTTTAGGTGAATGTAGTGGAATCTTGATCAATGATCCAAGTATCTGCATTGCTATATAACTCCCTCTTCTATCCAGGTCTGTTGCTACTATAATTTCTGGATCGTTAAGTTGTGTAAGTATGTATTTGATAGCATCTAAAAAATGTTGTTTACCATCGATTGGTACATATCTATAATGATTAATCGGTGGTAAAACTGGGTAACGCCAACCCTTATTATATTCTTCCAGAAAATCCAGAGTATACAAATGTCCAGAGGCAGATACAACATAGACCGTGTTACCGTAATCGTCTTTTGCAGTGTAAATTTTGACACCTTTTTTAAATTCAATCTCTTTATATCTAGAACCAAACAACGCTTTAACAATTCGTCGTGCAACATCAGGTTTTTCTGCAAGTATTATCCGCTCTTTCGGCGAGAAGGCTTCCGACTTCGGTCGTGGAGATGAATCGCCGTTAAGTTTATATTCCTCCAATTCCACCATCTCCTTGAGCGGGTCGCTCGCATGTAGTTCGGACGTCCGAAAGCTGGAGTAAGGCTCCGAACCGAGAAAGGCGGGGGTGGTTCCAGCAAGCGGGCCATGGACTACATGTCCATAGCAGGGGCTGGTTTGACACAGCCCGAACTCGGTAGAATGAGTGGAAGCCCCACGACAAACCGAGAATCTCCCGGCTTCAGCCGTGGAGAGTGTCAATCTATACACGTCATCACCTTACACTATATGTCTTTTTCTTCGGCACACAATCTACATATTTCTGGATTATAGTGTTTCAATAATGGTCTACTTTCTTTGGCTGCATAAAAATCATCCAAGTTTATCGATGCTGTAACTAAATCCTCCTCAAAATACTTTGCTTTCACTAATACTTTACCACGCGCATCAACTGCATGACTTCCTCCCCAATATCCCAAGCCTTCCTCATTCCCTACCGCATTAACGTATACTACGTTAACAGTGTTTTCGAGAGCGCGAGCTTGTGTAAATAATTCAAAGAAGTTTCTGCTCATATCAGGCGAAACTGAAATAACGAATATAGTATGAGCCCCTCTCAACACCAACAATCTTGTGAGTTCCGGGAAGAACAAATCAAAACAGATTTCAAGACCAATGCGACCAAACTGAGTATCAACTGCTATAGGTGTTGCTCCATTTCTAAAATACCTACCCTCCTCAAAAACTCCATATGTAGGTAAGTATATTTTTCTATACTTTCCTATTAACCCTTGTGGTCCTACTAAAACCATAGAATTGTATATAACACCAGGATCATTGAGACTTCTCTCAGGCATTCCAAAACCAATATAAACATTTTTCTCTCTTGCTTTAGATATCATTTTTTCAGTAGAAGGTCCAGGTACTGGTTCGGCAACCTTATAAAATAAATCCTTTAATGCATAACTAGTTAGGGCTAGCTCGGGAAAAAGAACAAAATGAGCACCCATATCCACAGCCCTATCCACATATTCGTACATCTTTTTTAAATTAGCCTCTTTTGAAGCAGGTATTGATTGTATCTGGGCTAACGCAACTGTTATTGTTCTCATGTAACACCAAATATCTTATTTTACCGACATGCTAATAAATTTACATGAAGATTCAGAACTCTGCTTTCCGTATCTGAAGCTGATATTTAGGTCTTAAGCGACTGGGTAGAGTTTTTCAAAAATGATGCTCATTCATTAAGCCGACCTATTGAAACCATTAACTAGAGGGCTTTTAAAGAGTTAATTTAATAAATTCCTGTAAGATAATTTAATTAACATGAGTGTTCAGGGTGCATATCAACAATTAAAAATTGATAGTGAGCGCGTCGTTTCTAGGATTACTAGTTTTATAAAGGATTTCATAATTAAATCTAACAGAAGCGGTATAGTAATAGGGTTAAGTGGTGGTATAGATTCTACAGTTACTGCTTATTTGTGTGTTAAAGCTTTAGGAAATAAAAATGTGTTCGGATTAATAATGCCCGAAGCTAATGTAACTCCTGAAGAGGATATAAAGGATGCTCTTTCTGTAGCAAAAAAGCTTGACATTGAATATCGCATTGTAGATATTACGAATTATGTGAAAAATATAGAGGCTCTTATACCGAATAGTGATCAAGTTTCAAGAGGTAATATCAGGGCACGTATAAGAATGGTGATTCTGTACTATTATGCAAATGTTAAAAATTATTTAGTTGTAGGTACAGGTGATAAGAGCGAAATACTCCTTGGATATTTCACAAAGTACGGTGATGGAGCTTCAGATTTCATGCCCATCGCAGATCTTTATAAAACACAGGTTAGAGAGTTAGGAAAATACTTAGAAGTGCCTGAGAATATCCTGTTAAAAAAGAGTAGCCCAAGGCTTTGGGCTGGTCAAATGGCTGAGACGGAATTAGGACTAAGTTATGATATAATCGATCCAATATTATATGCCTTAGTTGATCTTAGGCTTGATGCGAGGACAGTCTCAGAAAAACTTAATGTAAGTGAAGATTTAGTTAGGTCGATATATAACAGAGTTTTATCTAATGAACATAAAAGGCGTGGACCTATGATTGTACAGGTTGGTTCCAGAGGTTATGGTATAGGCTTCAGAATACCGTTTATGAGCGGTGAGCTTTTAGAGTGAAATGCGTAATAGGTTATGTAAAAACTGATGTGCACGATCATATACTTTACAAGTTACATATTGAGGATTTAAGTAACATGGCTCGTTCTATTGGTTACGAACCTGTTGGTGTAGTTATACAAACTATGCCTAAAGAGAACGTTAGTTTTCTTTTTGGCTCGGGTAAAGTTAATGAACTTAAAACCAAAATAAGAGAAGATGGTATTGAGGCATTGATACTTTATAATATAATGAACAGTATCCAAAAATTAAACCTTGAGAGAATGCTTAACGTGAAAGTACTTGATAGGTATGATCTCACGTTAGAAATATTTGACCAAAATGCATCTGATAAAATTTCAAAACTACAAATTGAGTTAGCCAAATTATTAAAGTTTATGCCGTATGAGAAATTAAAAGCTTCAATACGTTACTTTAAGAATAAACCTGGACCAAAGAGTTCAGGTGAATATGCCTATCATAAAACCATAGGACAACTAAAAAGACGCATTAACCAACTAGAAAATGAAATAGAACATGCTCGTATAAAACGTTATATGCAATTAAAACAGAGAAGATCATTAGGTTTACCAATAATAGCTCTCTCAGGATATTACGGTGCTGGAAAGACAACACTATTTAACAACTTAACAAACCTAAGAAGACCTGCCCTAGGTAAACCATTCACCACGCTCTCAAGTAAGTATTACTTATGCAGAACAGGCGGTAAACGATATCTACTAATCGACACAATAGGATTTGCGACTGGATTAGATCCCAGAATGATACATTCATTCAGATTAACACTCGACGATATAAGACTATCAGATTCAATAATCAGTGTCATCGACATATCTGATCAACCAATAATCCTTAAATACAGAACTCAGACCGTAGCATCAATACTAAAAGAACTCTCCATCAATATGGATAAAATAGTAATAGCAGCAAACAAGATAGACCTATTAGATGAACAAATCATAAACGAAAGAATCGAAATACTTAAACAGATTTTTAATCCAGCACCCATAATACCTATCTCAGCACAACAAAAAATCAACATTAAACAACTCATACAAACAGCAATAAACATTAGCAAAAAAAGTGTCGACGAAAAACAAATCGAACAGACAAGAATGAACACACACTACTAGCATCAAATCAATTATTAATAATTAATTCACAGAGCAAAAACTCTGATCTCCTTCTAAGTCCTAAAAACAGACACACATGACAGCGCCCAGTCAGTATGATGAAAGGCTTATTAAAAGAAACAGAAATCTTCTAACTTTAGCTATGTAGAGTTTCAAATTTCTAGAATAATATAAACATTGAGTAGTTTTATTTTAACGCCGGGGGTGGGATTCGAACCCACGTGCCCAAAGGGCAACGGCTTTCATGTCCCCCTTTTATAATAGATCTCGAGGCCGCCACCTTTACCACTCGGTCACCCCGGCACCTGCATATATATCTTAAAAATCATTGTTAATAAATTTTTAAGATATTAAGGTATGACCTCTGCGATAACAGTAATTTTTAACAGGCTATTGGGTTTACGCAGGTGTTCTATGAGATCACGTCTTATATCAGCTGCTGCTTTATCAGCGTTTATCATTAGTGTTCTATCTGATATATAGTTACTTTTTCTTATCACAATGCTTGCTGGATTGTTTAGAGTAAGTTTTGAACTGCCTTTACCATGAACCTCTTCTATGACATTGTTAGATTCTAGTAGTAGTATAATTTTTGAGTTCTCTGTTCTGATTAATTTTTTTAATAAGGGGTCTAAATCCAAGACTGATTTATTTGCATCTATACCTATTATACAATTACCCCTCTTTGTGAGATATTTTTCCTTGGTAATTTCGAACGTAGTTCTATGAGTAGCTAATATGTTTGGATGCCCTTTTGCATAGATTACATCGATTGCATGCATCATATTTTCTGATTATCAAGATTCATATATTGTTTATCTAATTTTCTCACCACTCTAAAGCGTGATCATTTTCATCATTTAGGATTATATCTTTATATAAGGAGTGAACTAGAAGCGTTGAAGATTTCTTAACTGCTTTTGCTTCTATTATTATAAGAATTCAGTTAAACTATTCATTTGTATCTTGAAGCGTATGATTTTAACTGCAATTTGCTTGTTTAAGTTAATTTTAATCAAATGTGTTATGCAAGATTAATGTTGGAACAGATTATTAATATTTTAATAAAAGCTGGTATGAAGAAGAGAGTTGTTAAATATTTTGTTAACATGGTGAAGGATGAACTTGATGTTATGAATATAGAGAATTCTCATAATAACACTTATTTAGGTTAGTTTATTACAGTAAAGTGGTGGTAATATGGATGAGCGTCTTTTAAAGAATATTCCTAATGAAGCTAAAGAAGTTATTGAATTAGTTCAAAAGCATAATAGATGGCGTGGATATGAAACAATTAATATGATTGCGTCTGAGAACGTCACATCCCCTCTTGTAGATATGGTTTATCTCAGTGATGCGATGCACAGGTACGCTGAAGGATTACCTTATAAAAGATATTATCAAGGTCTTATCTATATTGATGAGATTGAAGTGTACGCAAATAAGGTAATGGGTGAGTTATTTAATGCTAAGTATGTTGATTTAAGACCAATTTCCGGTACTATAGCTAATGCTAATGCGTTTTATGTTTTAGGTGTTAGAGGGACAAAAGCATTGGTAACACCCGTTTATGCTGGTTCTCATGTTAGTCATACAAAATTTGGTGTGCTCGGTGCATTAGGATTTGAGGAGATATCATTACCTTTTAATGCGGAAGAGATGAATATAGATGTCGATAGTGCTATTAAGCTTATTAAAGAGGTTAGGCCGAGACTTGTTATACTGGGTGGTTCGCTTTATCTATTTCCACATCCAGTAAAAGAATTGCTTCCTGCTGTTGAAGATGTGGGAGGATACTTAATATATGATGCTGCTCATGTGCTAGGGTTAATTGCTGGTAAACGTTTTCCGAATCCGTTAGATGATGGAGCTCATATAGTCACAAGTTCCACTCATAAAACGTTTCCTGGACCTCAGGGTGGTATTGCAATGACTAATATAGAAGAGATTTATAAGGCATATCGTAAAACGATATTTCCAGTGTTTGTTTCAAATCATCACTTACACAGACTTGCAGCTACAGCCATTACAGGTATTGAAATGAAATATTTTGGTGAAGCGTACGCTGAGCAAATAATAAGGAATTCGAAAGCATTGGCGCAGGCCCTTTATGAGAGTGGGTTTAAAGTACTTGGCGAGAAGAGTGGTTTTACGAAAACTCATCAAGTGGTTTTGAATGTGCGCGAGTTAGGTGGAGGAACTAATGCAGCTGTTACCCTTGAACATGCTAATATAATAGTAAATAAGAATATGATTCCAGGAGATACGCCTGAAATGGTAAAGGACCCATCTGGTTTAAGGTTAGGCGTTCAAGAGCTTACCAGATGGGGATTTAGAGAAAATGATATGAAATATATTGCAGAGTTAATGAAGAAGGTTCTTATTGATAAGATCAATCCAGAGATTATAAAGAGGGATGTCATAGATTTTCGATCTAAATTTACTAAGATTCACTATACTTTCGACTTAGAACTACAAGAACCATTAAAAGAACTTCCATTAATTTACTGATGATTTTGCTCTATCTTTAATAATGTTTTTACTTCCCTTACACCAATTGCTACTCTGAAGGTTTTTGCTTTATTTAAAGTATCAAAAACTTCCTGTAATAATCCTTTCACATAGATTCTATCGCCAACTTTTAGTAAGTCTAGATAAAAGCTATCATAACTTACTAACTCATTTACTGTCAGCTGTAGTCCTGAGAGTATTGATACGTTGCATAACTCATAACGTATTGGTGAAAAGAATGGATCTATAGGTTTATTTATTATAGCTGTTAATTCTATTGGTCCTAGGGATCTATAAATATATTTCCCGTAAGTATTTGTAGTTTCTTGCTCAGTTTTTATTGGAGATATTGAGAATGGTTTCTTTTTGAAAAATCCTTTATGCCAAATTCTATTGAATAATTGATAGATATTTGTGCTGTATAATCCGTGATGGGAGGCATCGTTAATAATATTTTTTATTGAGTATCGTGAGAAACCTTTTGATCTATCTTCTAAAATTGAGTTAAGCGTGTCTTTAATTTTTTCTGTTAAATTTTTGCCTGAAATTGTTAAGTCAATATCTGAAATTTGTTCATTGTGTATTCCAATCAGTAATGTCCCGGTTACTCCGAAGAAGTTCTTTGGTATGTTACTGTATGAACTTAATATATCAACTAACTCTAATGCTAAACGTTCAAGAGTATCTCTCCCTTCTAGGATGGACAATCGTGTTTCAGGTATGTATATTGTTTTAACCTGATCTAATGGTATTAATGGAACGTTTGCACCAAAAACATTGTCCCATCGTGTAAGGCTTTTTATTTTTTCCTTTATTTTGCTTATAGATGCATCAATGCCTTCAGCACCGTAGTGCGGTATGAGACGTTCATAATAAGTTGTACCATTATACCATGGTGTTTTCTTATCGGTTGGTGCATACTTTGGAAAGGCTAGAGCATACCCTGGTGGATGTTCGTAACCCACTACATGATAATATATTTTATTCCATTCAAGGTATTCTTTATCTCTTATTACTCGGTTTATACCATCCATGGTGTTATATTGTTAAGTTAAGATTTAATGGTGGCCAGCCGTAGCTTTCTTTAAGAATGAGTATCGCTGCTTGTGGTGGGAATACTCCTCGTTCTGTAATTATCATATCAATGTATTCCGGTGGTGTTAAATCGTAGATAGGAGCCCTTACTTTAACGTTAAACAAGCCATATGATTTTCTAACCTCATCAGGTAGTATAACAGTGGGATCTCTTTCCTCAATTTTTATTGGAATTCCTATCATCGTTTCTGGACTGAACTTGTATGTGCCAGCTAATACGTGAACACGAACGCGTGCTTCGTATGCTACCATTGCTACTACTGATGTTCCTATTTTATTTACTATTGCACCGTTTGCTGCCACAGCTTCAGCTCCTATTATAACTTTATCGACATCCTTCATCACATATCTTACTGCAGAGTCTACTATTAATGTTACAGGAATACCTTTAGAGGCAAGTTGACTCGCCGTTATACGTCCTTCAAAATCAGGACGTGATTCAGTGACTATGACCGATATATTTTTTCCTGCGTCTTGAGCTGCAAATAGTGCTTTTAGTACTGTAGTGCTTAAACTGTGTGTTAATATTACATCTCCATCTTCTATACGTCGTGATGCTATCAATGTTATTAATTGAACAGCCTCATTAATTTTTTCTGAAAGTTTTACTATATCCTGGGTTATACGTTCCACTGCCTCATTAAAACTATATGTCCTCATGTCTTTGAGTTTATCTAAAACGTATCTTATGCTATTTGCGAGCATTATATTTGATGGGCGAGCACTTAAAAGTATTCTTCCCCACTCTCTAACATCATTTTCTATTTCCTCAATAGAGTTCGCCTTTATTGTATGAAGACCGGTTACTAATGCGTTCATTGCCTCAATGGCTGATTGAGTTGAGCCACGAATTTCTTTGTTCATTATTTTTTGTGCAGTATCAAGAATTACTTGTGGTATACTCATATGTCATCATCCCTAAACCAATTTAAATGTATTTTTGGTGAGTAAAAACGTGTTTTCACATTACGTTGAATCATAAGAGATCTTATTGTTTGTGCATCTAATTTGCCAGGATCATTCGCGAGAGATCCGAGTATGTAATTTACAGAATATCCATAACACGGAATCCAAATATCATATTCCCTGACTATTGGAAAAACTTGATGTATGTTTAACAGAACTTTTTGATATATATCTTTATAGAAAAATGAGTTTCCTGCTTGAGTAACCATTATTCCTCCATCATTTAATATTGATTTAACTCTTTCATAAAAATATTTCTCGTATAAAGGTGACGCTATACTCTCAGCTATGTATGGGTCTATCAAATCTATGATAACGACATCAAACTTATTCTGAGTATTCATAACATATTTAAAACCATCATCAACTAGAACTACAGATCTCGGATCGAAAAAAGACCCTTGATGCATTTCGCTCAGATATTCTTTAGTAATATCCAGTAATTCTCCATCAATGTCAACCATTACAGCTTTCTTAACAGTTCCATGTTTAAGAACCTCACGCAACGTTGCTCCTTCACCACCACCAATTATAAGTACATCCTGAGGATTTGGATGAGTAAAAAGTGCAGGATGAACTAACGATTCATGATAATAGAATTCATCATTACTACTTGATTGTATATAATCATCAAGCACTAATACTTTACCAAAATCTAATGTTTCTGCTATAATAACATGTTGATATCTAGTTTTTTTATCAACAATAACCTTAGAGAGAGGCACTACTAATCTGCTATATGGCGAAACTGGCTCACTTATTAAAATTCCGCTTGACTTACTCATTATATCTTACCTCTATAGTGAATATTCTAAGAATCCAGTATTTAATTTTATGTCAATATTCTTTGTGTTTAAAGTTGGTTGGGTTCTTGTTTTAATGTTTTCATTGGTTTGTTGTTCATTACCCTTTGGGTTTAACTTCATTCCATTTCATTTAAGGGCTGTATCAGCTAGCCTATTAACCTTGCCTCCACAGGCGAGCTATATTCAGAACCACATCCAAACACTTATTAAGCTTAACAATTCATCCCAAAAACCAAAGACTTCCTTATTAACGTGAATATTAAATGAAAGTTTAGGAATGAAAGACCGTTGTTGAATAGTTAACGTTTTATTGCTATCCGTTCCATCTCTGCCAAAGTTTCATGGATGGCTTTCGGGGTCAACGGAAACTCCCCACATCCTGAGCAGATTAATACACGTAATTACATCTCTATCTTTTTGTATCCGCATGAGTTACACCTTAAAGCCTATGCACACTCGGTGCTAATTTTCCACCACATACCGGGCACAGGCTTGAAGTTCCATGAGTGGAGTCTTCGGTTGAGCATCTTGCCATGGTTCATGTGTTTACGTATTCCCTTCAAGTCTTCTATGACTATGCCCTTAGAAACTGTTTCAAAGGAGATAAATTTAAATAGAGCTTGACTACTTTAGTCTTGATGATGTCTAGAGATTGCTAGGAACTGCTTAGACCTAAAGACGTGGCAAAAATATTTAACATCTCAGTCAAGACGCCTCCATAACCTTTCAACCTCTCTTAGGATATCTTAGCTTACCCGTTAGGAGCCTAACAGCTCTAATAATCCCTTTCCTCTACCATTCCCAGAGCTTCCTGAGTCTGGCGTAGCTGGTTACGTTCATCTTAAACGCTTTCTCAATGCAGAAGTTCACCATATCCCTAAAATCCTCTATAAGAGTTCTCTAACCTCCTGATTTGATTCATAGTTGAATAGAACACCAAGCACTACCATAACTATTAGAGCATTACCCTAGAACATATGAAGTTAACTATTTGGAAACTGCTGCTCAACCCTGATTTTAACCAAGGTAGAGTATTAACTTACCAGTAAGTTAACTACGTTCAGCTCTTACTGTTGCTATGCTATTGTCCGCTATACCATTAGTTTTTGCATCATCACTATTGATCCAAACTTCATTTGATGGAACATTAACATCTTCTACAGCATCAAAAGTAAACCGTCTTTTACCAACTAAAACAATCTCAACCCTACTTGCTATTCCCAAATCCTTCATAGTTACAGGATTTATATGTGCCTTACCAATTTTTACTGTTTCCTTTCTTCTTATGCGGAGTCTCCTCTCAGGTATCTTTTGAGCGGACATATCACATATTCCTCATGAAATGCAAAAATAAAAAGTTTTTGGTTGTAATTTATAATAGTGCCTCTGAAGACCTTACAACAAAGGTCATAGAACAAACTTAAATGATGACCTTTTAACCTCCAGCTTTTCTTAACTATGAGTATGAATCCTCTTAGAGATTGTTTTCAGAATAGAACATCACTGATGATATGAATATGAAAGAAATTCTTTTATGAGATCTGAGAACTTGACGAAGTCTTTTATAAATCATCAGAGTATATGTAATAATTCATTTTAAAAATATAAACGGGCGCAATGATATTATAACAGTATGAAAGATAAGCATGAGCTGTATGATGTGCTTGGTAGCGAGATTAGGAGAAAAATTTTAATTTTTATAGGTGAGAGGGGCGCTGTTAGGTTTACGGATCTAAAAAATTATACTGGAATTAGTGTAGGATCGCTTTATTATCATTTAAACATACTTGAAAAGTTAGTAATTCAAACATCTGATAAACGGTACACATTATCTGAAGAAGGGCAAGAAGCTTATAAATTGTTAACAGAAAAAAATGTGGAATTCTCTAAACAAAGCATAACAACAAAGATCCTATATGGGATAATGCTATCACTGATCATTTCAAAGATAAGCGAAAGACGTTTGATTAGGTTGCCTCTTACAACTCTGTTGCTTATTTCCTATATTTACATTCCTTATATGGTTCACTTAACTCCTTTGGGATTCTTTTATACATTCACAAATAAGAATTACATTGTTTATTCATTGTTAACTTGGTTATTAATATACTTCTTTAGTGATGTGTTAGCATCATTGTTTTTTAATAAGTGGAAGTTTGGTCATTTGTTATTGTTAGAGTTAAGTGTGATACCTATTTTTGTGTTACACGTGACGCATAGTTTTTTATTTATGTTTAATCTCTCAAATGAGTATGTTCTCTTGATTTTTCAATCATGGTCTCTGATAATATTGGGATTCATCCTTGCTTACACGAAAGGTTTGAGAGTTGAACAAGGTTTATTAATATCATTAATTCTACTTTACATAAATCTTATATTTATATATAAATAATTTTTATTAATCTGCGCCACCTAGTAGCACTCTTTTTATTACACGTTTTATTGTTTCACTTAAGCTATGTTTCTCTTGCACAATACGAAGGTCTTCAGGCGATTCACCAATCTTTCTTACTATTGGATTATTATAATAAAATCTGGCTTTCATTGTCAAAATCCTTAATTCATCTATTGTGGCATAGTCTAGAGGTTCATTTTTATTGTTATTGCTTTCCCACCTCTCATATAGATTATCTAGAATCTTAGTAACTTCAGGATCACCATAAAAAGCTGCTTTTACATTCACATCTGTGTTATCATCAATTAAGCTTACTATTTCTTTTTTTAACTCATTAGCTTGATTCACAATATTAATAGAAAGTCTGGTACTTATAAAGTTGAGCGATCAAAAGTATGATGTTCAAAGATTTTTATGCTTTTTTGATTTTTCTGAATATCGTGATTCCTAATGTTATTTCGCTTGCTATAATTATTATACCTATAAATATTATGAGGAATGTAAGGACTGGATCTTCGTTGTATAACTCTGCATCTATTCGAACATCAGAGTTCAAAGTAACATTTTTAGACCAGTTTATATCATTGTTGAATATTTTTATATTATATTGTCCTGGTGGCAGTCTGAAAACAATTGTAGATGATTGAGGAGAAGTGATGCCATTACCATCACCAAACTTGCTAATTTGTATTTTAACATCAGAGGGAGTGTTTAAAGGTTCACTCCATGCATATAGGTTAATTGTGAGATTATAAAGCGTAATTTTCATGATTACAGTGGGCATGACCTGATCGTATGGTATCGATATTTTCCCGGTATGATAATTGATGTTGATGTTGTGTTCTTTTATGGTTAGGTTATAATAGAGAACAATATCCGATGATTTATTTAAAGCCCTTGGAACTATATATGTATCTCCTTCATAAAAAATAGTAGTGAATGAAAGTGATGAGTTAATTACGTCCAGTTGATAATTTGATAATTTTTTGCTAAATTGATCAATTATACTTATTTTTATAAATTGTGGAAATAGTGGAATCACATTTGTGCTCCATATTCCATAAGTTCTGCTTAATACTATTAAAATGTAAGGCGTATGGACATACCCTTTATAATCAGATTGAAATGTTGCGTTAATAATAGAATGCGAATAAATGTTGCTGCTAATCGTATATAGGTATATTCCAATTGAACGTAAATATACTAAATCAAAAGAATATGCTTCATAACTCTGTCGAGACTTTGGATCTAATAAATTAATATTCAATCGTAGAGGTTGATCAACTGTTAAATTGTTTAACGGAATTGTTATTCGATGATACTCTGAAGGCGTGGTATTCTTGACTTCGTATATTGATGGATACCAATATAGATATGCAGTTGTATAATAGTTTTCTAATATGATAGGCCTTTCTATGTTTAAACTTACTTGGAAGCCTATTTGGAGCGGCGATGTAATATCAATTACTATATCATTCGTGATCTGCGCATTTCCGATTATTCTTACTCGTTCTCCATGTATTCCGATTACTGTAGTATTTACCGATTTATATATCGGAAAAAGTAGTGCTTGGTACTCAGAAGTCGGTTTTCTAAATGCGATTGTTCCATTGACTGTATATATTAGATACCCCTGTTTTATTGCTAATGATTGATTTTTAATATTTACAGATACATCCTGAGCAGTATCTACTAAAAGTATCCGCACAGTATAAATAAATTCAAATGCATAAACTAATGAACGGACTGTAAGAAACCAGTAACCTAAATAATCTGAGAAAGAAAAATTGTAAATGTTTACAGGCAAATTGACTGATATGGTAGCGTTTACAGCGATTTCATTTTTTGGATTAATAAGTATTATTCTCACATTTTTGCTCATATTAGTTGGGATTGAGGTATTAGATACAAGAATCCAGAGAGAGTCTCCTCTACTATATATCATTATTTCGTTTGCAGTATAATTATGGAATGGGAGAAATTTGGAGTATCCCAGATATATTGAGGGTATACTAAGCTGAGGATCAGATGACCCAATTACGGGGTTTAAAGCAAGAGATGAGTGTGATTTATTAGTAGAAAAGCCTGATGCAGGAATGTTTTGCTGAATAATAACGTTCAACATGTTGAGAATTAAAAGCGTTAGCATGAAGATTACAGTGCCTTTCATTTCAATACACCTGATATTAATAATATGATAATTGTTAATAGTAAAAGTATCCATGATGAAATTAGTTGAAGTGTTGATAACAGTGTGCCATTAAACAAGAAAAGATATGCTAAGAGTGTTATGGAACTGTAAAAAAGCATGACTATAGAGCCGGAATGAATCTTTTTATTTATTTCAGGTTTGAAGAGTAAGATGACAATTAGTATTATAAAGAGGAGCCCTAATGATTCTGGTAATTTATAGTTCAAAATAATCATTTTTATATAGGTGATTGATTGCTCCAAGGTGATTGGAAATGTTACTGATGGTAGTATATATCTAATTGTGTACAATGTCAACATAGAAAATTTAAATCCAAAATCTTGCAAATAATTGCCTGTGATCTTGATGTCAATTGTCTGAGTGACACTTATTATTGTCATAAAAATGTAAAAATTAACCGTCAGTATTCCAATCTTTAATGGATTGTTTTCTTTTATCAACGATCTAAGATGTTCTAATATAATTCTTAGTGGTGTAAATACGATGAGAATCGAAATTATATATAAGGGTTCTGTAACTAGCACTATTAGTGATGAGTTATAAAAAATGAATATGCAAACCAGCACAATTATGAGCAGTAAGCCGAAGATTTCATCAGAATACTTATCTAGGTTTTTCATCCGATTAAAATGTGATTCAAATATTGATAAAATGGGTGTTGTTATTAATAAAACGACAATTATAATATATAGTGGTCTAGAATTCAGAAGTGTTATTATACTTTTATGCAATACAGACCAGTAATTTGCATAATCTGCCATCATAAATAGCAGAATAAGGAATGCTGAATATAAGAGAACAATTATGTATTTCACAGTGCAACACCTTTTAATGTTCTAAATTTGACATATTGTGTAAGTAACCATTGCGCACAATCGTCCATGCCACATAGATTATGTATGATGTTGTTAGATTTTAATGATCTGTTTAGTCCTGTTAATGAGGAATTATAAGCTGTTGTGAGAATGTTATAAGCAATTAATTTTGTAGTATCCATTACAGGTGGGTACAAAAACTTTGATGTGTTCAGGAGTGCTATTATTGGTGTACCTTTAAATATACGTATATTATTTATGAGAGTGAGGAGATGTAAAGGGACCACATCACTATCAGTGATTATGAAAACTAATTCGCCTCTTCGTATCACATTTCTTAAATAGTTATTAAGTTTAATGAGGTCGCGTTCTCCTTCAGGCATTATTGTGCTCAAAAAATTTACTATATTCTGGAACTGATTCTTATCTCTATGAGTAAAAACTCTCCTAATAAAGTGGGGATAAACGAGTATATCAACATTATCTTTTAGTTTTGAAACCATATAACATAATGCAATTGTTGAGAGTATCATAACATCAATTTTACGTTTTCCTGGAAGGCCTTTTGCCATATGATTGCTGGCATCTAATACTATCTTAATGTTTATGTGCTCTTCACGTACGTATTCCTTAACTAAGAGGGAGTAATCTGGGCGTTTAGAGATTATCTTCCATGCAAGTGATTTATAATCGTCACCTGGAAGGTATTGTCTTATTTCAGCGAATTCTTTACTCAAACCGCTAATTGCTTTACTAAGTCCGCTATAAGAGTATTCATTGATAAAAGGTTCAATCGAAAGCATCACTAACGATAAGTTGGGTCTAGTCATTATGTATGATTCATTTTTAACAATTACACTAGCAGTAAACAAACCGAGAGTATCATTAATCGTAATTTTTGTACCATAAATTTTATGTTTTCCTAAACCTAGAACTTTTATTACATATTCTAATAGAATCGTACCCTTAGGAGGTATAATTACTGTATTCTTATCGTTCCATTTAACTATTTTAAGAGAATCTGAAGTTATTTCTTCGATAGTGAGTGGTCCCAGTGAAGTATTTAAGATATTGATTATCTTAAGTTGTGCTAACAATTCACTACCTACTTCAACATAATTCTGTGCTACAATTCTTTCGATATTGATCCAAGCAATCTTCTCAAAATTCAGTTTAAAGATTACAGAGTCTACAATTATAATAAACATTATAAGCATTCCAGAAACTATGAAAATTGGCTGATTTGATACCCATGAGATAAAAACATAGACAGGAAGCATTGATAATATGCTGAAACCGCGCTTTGTAAGCATGTCTTCACCTCGGGGGTTCTATACTCTTTATAATTTCATCTATAATTTGGAACAGCACATTATAAGTTCCAGGAGAGGATTGTGCTTCTTGAATGATGATCTCCGGTTTTATGATCATTCTATGATTAAAAACATAAAAGGTGAGGAGCTTTATATCATCAGGTATGACATAATTCCTTCCATCTATCGCAGCATTTACTTTGCTCGCCTTTAAAAGTATGACTGCAGAGCGTGGACTACAACCAAGTAAAATCTTATCGCTCTTTGAACGTGTCATGATAACTAATTTTTGAATGTATGTAAATATATCATCAGATACGTAAACATTTTTCTCAATGTAGTTAGATAACTCGACTATATTACTTAAAATTGGGTTAATGCGTGTTTCATCAATACCAACGTTTGCTCTTCTTAGAATTTCAATTTCCTCAATGGGAGATGGATAGCCAATAACTATTCTGAACATAAATCTATCGAGCTGTGCCTCAGGTAGTGGATAAGTACCCTCTTGTTCAATAGGATTTTGAGTGGCAATAACCATGAAAGGTTCAGGTAACTTCATGGTTTTACCATCTATTGTTATTTGTCGTTCTTGCATAGCTTCCAGCAATGCTGACTGTGTTTTCGGTGGCGCCCTGTTAATCTCATCCGCTAATATTATATTCGCAAAGACAGGCCCTGGTTTAAATTCGAAGTCTAAGGTTTTTTGATTAAAAATATACGTTCCTAATAAATCAGCGGGTAGCATATCTGGCGTAAATTGTATTCTCTTAAAGCTTAGGCTCAGAACACGTGAAAAACTTTTAGCTAAAAGAGTTTTTGCAATACCGGGGACGCCTTCCAAAAGCACATGACCACGAGCTAATAATGCAATTGTTAATAACCTTATATAAAGTTCGCCACCTACTATAACCTTTGAAATTTCTGACCGCACTTGATCATAGAAGCTTATTATATCATAAACGTTCATTATTCTCACCTAACAAATTTTTGAAGCCTATTAACTGAAAATATAGCCTTAAAAAAGTATCTGAATCAATAAACTTACTTTTTACATAGGTTTTCTCTAATTTATTCACAAACTTAGTAATTTCATGATAATTTTTTGGGTTTTTCTTTTCCGACAATAATAATTCTCTGGCATCGGACAACATAAGATTAATAACAGCTCTATAATTTGGATTATCAGATGATAATGCGGTTATCGCTTCTTCAAACCATGTTAATCCTTTTTCATATTTCTCATGTTGCAAAGAATAGTATTTCCGAATAATTAGGTTGTAAAGTATAACAATAACAACAATCATTATTAAAGGAGCATAAAAACTTAACACAGTGATTATATCATCCATGAGTACTCATCCCTTTACTATTAATTTTCGTATCAATTCAACACTGTCTATAAATTTATTATAATCATCAATAGTTATTTCATCATTGCTGAAACGAGATTTTTCGTATAATTTATAGAGGCTGATTAAGATTTTTGCAAAATTTTCATCAATATTTCGAAAATATGATGTTTTAATTTTCTCCAAAATGCTTTTCATAATTTCATACTCAGTCATGTATATCATAGGCGTAATCATAAATGTAATTGAAAGTTCTTTTCTCAATGCAAGATAACCCTCTATTATAGCCTTACGATAATCGCCCTTTGATGCTAAAAATCGTGCAGTTGCAAGTGAAGACAATAAGATTGATCTGGGCTCACCTACATTCTGTTGTACATTATTTGTGATATCATTTTTTGTAATTTGTTCTTTTATTTTTTTGTTTCTACGCAAAAACACTGTTAACGATATTAATATTACTAATAGTACTATAATAATAGAAGAAATGATATCTATTAATATTATTTGTGCAGGTGATAATACGATGTATAAAAAAGTAGTAAGACCTATCATTAACCCCCTCCCTCTATAAACCACGCGATCCTTACAACTCCGTATATAAATGATAACGGTGTGATATTAAAATTTATGGTAAAAACATTAACAAATGATTCACTATCGGCAGTTGATTTCTCATCAGCATTTGACAAAATAATTATTGATTTTGAGTTTAATAAGAATAATAAATTTTTATAAAGCTCACCATATGAATTATAATTATATACAAACCTAACCACATAATGATTACTTGAAATATTATCATAATAATTAAAAAGCTCAACACGATATATAGAAGTCTCGGAAATATTAATAATCATTCGGAGTGTAATTGGTGAGCTTGAATTTACTAACACATTAATATCTTTAACCACAGTAAATGTATCATTATTTAGAACAAGATAATTACTTCTTAATGAGTTCTGTATGTTATAAAGTTTAAGGAAAAGCTTCGGATGAAATTGAAGAAATATTCTAACCATGTATCTATCTGGTTGTAAACTGAACGCTGTTCTTAATTTATTATTATAAGGTTTTAATACGTTTCTACCGACCTCTATCCCTTGTGAGGAAAAAACTGTTACATAACCTGTGGAATTACTAATATCTACTTGTTTAGCAATAGGTGACTTTAAAGCAAAAAACTGAGACTCGATTATTAAGTTCAAATTATTCGTGGTTATTAAAAAACCTGGTTTACTAGGATTATTTGCTATAGTACCCAAATTCGTTACTGGATGATATAGAAATAGTGCGTTAAAAATGATTATTAGTGATAATATTACAATTACTAGGTCCTTACTTGAAAAATCTACTTTGTTCACAACTTATTTTACTTTGGATTAGCTATTAAACCTAACCTATATAGTATTTAATGAATAAAGACTTCTAATGAGATTCCCTAGCTTGTATGGATGTTGCTAATGCAGATGTTGTTCTAAACTTAACGGCATAACGTTCATCGTAATATTTCTTATCTAAATCCACTCTCTCACTAAGTCCCATTAACATCTCATGTATACGTTGAGCTGCTTTTCTACCCTCCGCCATAGCTTTAACTACCAATGTTTCTCCAGTCACAACATCACCAGCGGCATATACACGTGGTATTGATGTTTCGTACGTTTCAGGATTTATTAATATACCACCGTGTTCATTGAGTTTTAATCCTTCGACTTCTGCAAGATACTTGTTTGATCTCCTACCGATGGCAATCAGCACTACATCAACATCAACTAAGAAATTGGAGCCTGGTATTGGGATTGGTCTGGGCCTTCCTGATGAGTCAGGTTCTCCCAATTTCATTTTTATGCACTCTGCTTGTTTAACCCAACCATTCTCATCTCCGATGAATCTTATAGGTGTGCTCAGAGGCATTATTTTTGCACCCTCCTTTTTAACTTCTTCTCTGCTTAACCAATATCCTGGCATCTCTTTTTCAGTTCTTCTGTACATGATGATTACTTCCGATGCTCCCAACCGTAAAGCCATCTTGGCTGCATCATAGGCTGTATCTCCCCCACCTACTATTATATACCTTCCACCGTTCAGTTTATACGGTAATGAAGACAAAGGCTTACTCTCCAGTAAAGCTCTGTTAATATCGATCAAAAATGAATACGCAGAATAAACACCCTTTAAATCTTCACCAGGAACATTTAACTTAATAACTTCAGACGGTCCTGTTGCTATGAGAACTGCTTCAAAACCCATATCGAATAAATCCTTTATTCTTAGATCCTTCCCAACCATTACATTAGTTTTGATCTTTACACCCATTGTTTTAAGATAATTAATCTCATGTCTAGTAAGCTTCTTGTCTAAGTGAAAACTGGGTATCCCATAGAATGCTGTTCCACCAGCTTCTGGCATGGCCTCAAATATTGTTACATCATGCCCATAACGACGTAAAAGATCAGCAGCAGCTATTCCAGCAGGACCTGCACCTATTATTGCAACTGAGTGCCCTGTAGGTTTTATGTTCATGGCACCAATATCAGGGCTTATATTATTCTGGATTTCCCAGTAAATTAGAAACTTCTGGATCATGCCAATTGCCACAGGCTCTCCAGTTTTATTCAAAACACACGAGAATTCACAAAATCCGCCCAGCTGAGGACAAACAGATCCTGTAGTTCCTCCAAGGCAATTGGTTTCTCTGAGTATTTTCGCACCTTCTGCAAAATTTCCACTAGCGACAGCTTTCATCATAGCTGGAACATCAACCTTTACTGGGCATGCCTTTACACATGCAGGTAATGGACATAAAATGCATCTTTTCGCTTCTTCCATAGCTTGATCTGGGGTGTAATTTAAAGTTATGGGTTCAAAATCCTTTATTCTAACTTCTGGAGGACGTTCAGGATAGGGCCATCCCCCAACACGTTTAGGTATAATTTTTGGCATGCCTCTCATATCTCTTATGTATTGAGATATATATAAATCTTAACATTAAGTCATTATGTATTTACTAATTAGGTTATTGTATTACAATTGATTTAGAGTATTTATATAGATTTAAAATACTTTTAACTAAAGGTTTCATCCTGAGGAATGAGAGAATATTGAGAACTCTAAATTTTCATAACAGTATCTAGACAAAAAGATCATAAAGTAGGAAAAATTTTTAACCATGAATGTGGAATAAATGATGAAATGGATATAAAACTTATTAGTTTTGACTCGATGGGTACAAGAAGCATGGCCACGTTTGTGGAAACTGATGATGTAAACATTCTTATTGACCCTGGTGTTGCGTTAGGTCCATTTAGATACGGTTTACCACCACATCCATTGGAGATAGAGAAGTTAAAAAATGATTGGACTCAGATAGTCTATTATGCATCAAAGTGCGATGTAATAATAATAACACATTATCATTATGATCATCACAATCCTAAAATTCATCTTGACCTGTATAATGGAAAAGAGGTTCTAATTAAACATCCTTCCCAAAAAATAAACAGAAGCCAATTCATAAGATCATCATTCTTTATTAAACAATTAGGGAATAGGCCTAAGTCACTTAATTATGCAGATGGTAAGGAATTTAGTTATGGCAGAACATTAATAAAATTTTCACAACCAGTTCCGCACGGTGCTGATGAAAGACTAGGATACGTAATTGAAGTATTAATAGATGATGGGAATCATAAACTTTTGTTTACGAGCGATATTGAAGGCGCCGTGTCACCATCTCAAGTAGAATTTATAATAAAACATCGCCCAGATACTATTATTATGGACGGCCCTATGACGTACATGCTTGGAACTAAGTTCTCCGAAAACAGTTATGTGATGTCTATTAATAATATTACTAAAATATTAGATGTTGTACATCCGAAGGACCTTATTATAGATCATCATCTTTTGAGAGATTTGCAATGGAATGAAAGGATACGAAAAGTTATTAATAGAGGTAATGAAGTAGGAACACACGTATTATCAGCTGCAGAATACTCGGGAGAAAAGATAAGTATCCTAGAGGCTCGAAGAAAAGAATTATATAAACAAAATCCTGTAGATCATATAAGGAGATTTTCGGTATTCGAAGATTTCAGTGAGGAATAGAGTACCTAAATATTGTTAAGAATTTTTGTTTTAGCAATAAATAGAAATTTTAATAAATAAGAATCTTTATTAATTTGTATTTATTGTTTTATCTCATGAGCGTCGTGGCTATAGGAGATCGTTATACAGTAACAGCATTAAGATTAGCTGGAGTTGAAGGTAGAGAAGTTAATAGTGTGAATGAAGCAGAATCGGTAATAGATCAACTTGTTAAAGATGGTAAATGTAAGGTTTTGCTGATTCCTGAAGATTTGGCAATAAAACTTAAACGTAAACGTAATGAACTTATTAGAGAACGACGCTATTATCCCGTATTTGCAATCATTCCTGGTTTGAGTGGCGCGATCGGAGAACGTACAAACGAGATCTATCAATTAATAAGTCAGGCTATTGGTGTTAAACTTAAACTGGGTGAGGAGTAATGTCTGTTATAAAAGAATTAATAGAAGAAGAAAAAAATGCAGAAAAAATAATAAAAGATGCTGAAGCAAAAGCTAATGAAATAATATTACATGCAAGAAAAAATGCAGAAAAAATAATTAAAACTGCAGAAAATGATGAGAGTATTATAAAAGACCTTGTCACGCGTAAAGAAGCAGAGATAGCTGAGAAAAAGAGTGCTATACTAAAGAAATACGAAAAAGAGGCACAGGAAATAGAGGATAGTTGTAAGAAGAATTTTGAGGAGGCTGTGAAATTTGTGTTAAACAATATTTTGGGGGTGTGATAATGAGCATTGAAGCACTTAGAACGGAAATAAAAAGAGCTGCTGAAGAAGAATCTAAACGAATCTTACTTGATGCAGAGCAAAAAGCAAAAAATATTATTAACGATGCAGAGCAAAAAGCAAAAAATATTATGGAAAGAAGGATGCAAGAAACTATAAGAAAACTCGAAGAGAAAGAAAAAGTGGAACTAGCAATTGCAAGAATTGATGGTAGGAAGAAAGTTTTAGATATGCGGTCAAAATATTTAGAGGAAGTGTTTAAAGAAGTTGAAAATCGGTTAAGTAAAGTTCCAATCGAAAATCGTGAACTTTACAAAAAAGTTTTATCAGATTTTATAATTGAAGGTATAAAAAACTTAGGTGATTCAAAGTTCTTAATAAGGATTAATCAGAGGGATAGTGAAATAATAAACGATGTTATTGAAATGGTAAAGAAAAAGCTTCATAATAAAAAAATTGAGATCCGCGTCTCCCCTGAACCTCTCAATGATGCTGGCGGTGTTATTATTTATACAGAAGACATGAAATTATATTATACAAATACTTTTGAATCCAGGTTGATGAAATTTAAATCTGAGAATAGAAATAAAGTACTCGAAATACTGTTAAAGTCTATTCAGGAGGTAAAACCATGAGAGTTGGTGAGATTAGAAGAGTTGCAGGCTCAATAATTGTAGGTACTGGGATTCCGGATATTCAGATGGGTGAGGTGGTGCTAGTCGGATCGGAAGAATTGATCGGTGAAGTTATTAGAATTACTGAAAACATGTTCACGGCGCAAGTATATGAATCAACTAGCGGAATCAAGCCAGGTGAAAAGGTTGTTGGCACAAACAAAAGACTGGTAGCAGAACTTGGACCTGGTATGTTGAATAAAACATACGATGGTGTTGGAAGGGATTTAGAATTGTTATTCAAGGAGAGAGGACCGTTCATTAGTAGAGGAGCTAAAATCAGCACACTTCCTAGAAACATAAAATGGCATTTCAAGCCTATACTTGCTGAAGGTGTAGAGGTTGAAGGTGGAGATATTATAGGTGAAGTTCAGGAAACCCCGATGTTGCTCCATAAAATCTTAATACCTCCTGATGTTAAGGGTGTTTTAACCTATATAGAAGAGGGCGATTTCACTGTAGAGGAGCCTGTTGCAAAAGTTAAGACAAAGTATGGTGAAATTGAAGTGAAAATGATGCAGGAATGGCCTGTACGAATTCCTAGACCTTTTAAAGAAAATGGACGGTTGCCTTTAAATAAGCCTCTAATAACTGGACAAAGAGTAATAGATACGTTCTTTCCTATCGCTAAAGGTGGCGCTGCGTCAATACCTGGTGGTTTTGGAACAGGAAAGACGGTAACGCTTCATCAATTAGCTAAGTGGAGTGATACTAATGTTGTAGTGTATATAGGATGCGGTGAACGAGGTAATGAAATGAGTGAGGTATTAACAGAGTTTCCAGAGCTCAAAGATCCGAGAACTGGTAGACCGCTGATGGAAAGAACAATATTAATAGCAAATACAAGTAACATGCCTGTGTCAGCAAGGGAGGCCAGCATATACATGGGCGTCACGATGGCTGAGTATTATAGAGACCAAGGATACGATGTAGCTTTAATGGCTGATTCTACTTCGAGGTGGGCTGAGGCGCTTAGAGAAATTTCAGGCAGACTTGAAGAGATGCCCGTGGAAAGAGGCTATCCAGCATATTTACCTGATAGAGTGGCAGAATTTTATGAGAGGGCTGGACGTGTAATTGTTCTAGGAAGACCTGAAAGGGAGGGCTCTGTAACAATAATTGGAGCTGTCTCACCTCCAGGCGGCGATTTTAACGAACCCGTGACCATACATACGTTAAGATTTACAGGTGTATTCTGGGCCCTTGATACTGAACTGGCATATAGTAGACATTTCCCAGCTATTAATTGGCTTAAAAGTTACAGTCTTTATGCAGGATCATTACTGAGCACATACACACAAAGCTTTCAGAGCTTTTCTCAATATAAAGAAGCAATCGATTGGTGGACGAGAATATTTAAAGATTTTCCAGAATATCGAGCAAGAGCTCTTGAGTTATTAAGTATTGCAGCGGAGATAGAATCCATTGCTAGAGTTATAGGTGAAAGCGCGCTTCCTGACGATCAACGATTAATACTGCTTACTGCAGAAATAATAAAGGAAGGTTTCTTGAGACAATCAGCGTTCGATGAGGTAGATGCTTATTGTGATCCTCAAAAGCAGGCCCTTCTTCTTAAAATGATTATAGACTTTTACGATGATGCAGTCAAGTTAGTAAAAAACAGGATCCCTATAGATGTTATAAGGGAACTGCCTCAAATATCACTAATGATGAGGGTAAAGGAAGATCATGGTGGAGTAAAGAGTATACTAAAGGTAATAGAAGATACTAAAGAAGCTCTTGAAAAGATTGCTAGCAATTACGGGTTTTCAATTAAGGAGAGTGCGTGAAAATGCCAAGCTCCTTAAGATTTGAGGATATACAGGGAGTAATCTACAGAGGTATTAAAGAGGTCAAAGGTTCATTAGTATTCATTGAAAACGTAAAAAATGTTAGTTATGATGAAGTCGTTATATTGAGAGGAGCTGATGGTATAGATAGGTTAGGCCGTGTTCTTGACGTTGCTCATGATTATGCGGTGGTACAGATTCTCGGTTCTACCGCTGGATTACAAACAGACATAGTAGTGAAATTTACTGGATCAACATTTAAGATACCAGTTTCTGATGAAGTACTGGGACGAATGTTTAACGGTATATTCCAACCGATTGATGGAATGCCCCCAATAACATCAGGTGATCTAAGAGATGTTAACGGTTCTCCTATAAACCCAGTAGCTAGAGTATATCCTAATAACTTCATACAAACAGGGATCTCTGCTATCGATGGAATGCTTTCATTGGTTAGAGGCCAAAAACTACCAATATTTTCTGAGAGTGGATTACCGCATAATAGAGTTATAGCACAAATTGCACGGCAAGCAACAGTAAAGGGTGAACGGGAGGAGTTTGCCTTAGTATTTGCTGCAATGGGTTTAAAGAGTGATGAAGCAAGATTTTTCATAGACCAATTCAGAAATTCTGGAGCTATCGAGAGGTCCGTTGTAATACTTAATTTAGCAGAAGACCCAGCCATCGAAAGACTACTAACGCCACGTATAGCTCTTACAGTGGCGGAGTACTTAGCATTCGAACTTGATCTGCATGTATTAGCGATATTAAGTGATATGACAAACTATTGTGAGGCATTAAGAGAAATGAGTGCGGCAAGAGAGGAAGTGCCCGGAAGAGCTGGTTATCCTGGTTATCTTTATAGTGATTTAGCAACAATATATGAACGAGCTGGTATAATTGCAAGGCGTAAAGGTTCATTAACACAAATGCCAGTACTTACCATGCCCGGTGGTGATCTAAGGCATCCAATACCTGATTTAACAGGCTATATTACTGAAGGTCAAATATTCCTTGATAAAGATCTTTATGCAAGAGGAATATATCCACCGATTAACGTATTACCTTCACTCAGCAGGCTTATGAGAAGTGGTATAGGTAAAGGTAAGACAAGGGCAGATCATAAAGATGTTGCGGACCAGCTTTACGATGCCTATTCAAAGGGTGTACGAGCTAGAGATCTTGCGAGGATCGTTGGAGAAATGGGACTCAGCGAAAGAGAACGTAGATATCTAAAATTTGCAGACATGTTTGAGAAAAAATTTGTTAATCAAGGAGAGTATGAGAATAGAACAATCGAAGAAACACTTGATCTTGCATGGGAAATACTGGCTATATTACCAGAGAGCGAGTTAGTTAGAATTCATGAAGAATACATCAGAGAACATCATCCAAGCCATAGATCCAAATAAGTGATACCACATGTCAATTGGTAGAGTGGCTGCTACTAAAGGTGTTCTGCAAAGATTAAGAGAACAGCTAAAATTTATTGAAAAAGGTAAAAACGTTCTCAAAATGAAAAGAGACCAATTAGCAGGAGAGATAAATAAATTACTTCCAGAGATTAAGCGTAGAAGAGATGTTGAGAAATTATTCAATGATGCTTACTTATCATTAAAATATGCTTATGCTGTATTAGGTTACGACGAGGTTGAGTCTGCTTCAAAAGCTGTAGAACTTATAGAAGTGCGTGCATTACCAACAAGTGTGATGGGTGTTGTAATGCCTGAAATTGAAATAGTTAAAAAACCTGACTCGAAACAAGTTCCATTAGCCACACTATTCTTTACAACTGAGAAGCTAAATAAGGCTATTGAGGAGGTTATAAAGCTAGCAATACTAGAAGCTAAGATCGAGCAATTATCAAGAGAATTAATGGATATAAATAGAAAAGTTAATGCCCTAGAAAAGGTTGTCATACCTGCTTATCAATCTTTAATACGATATATAGAAGACCGTCTTAATGAGGAAGCATTAGAAGAATTTTTCATAACAAAACATGTGCGTGATATAATAAGGGTGCGTCGAGAATGAAATCATCAGCGTTAGTATATCTAATAACGAGAGCACATGGATTATACACACACCTACTAACTCAAGATGCTTATAAAACACTACTCAAAACAAAGGATTTAAATAATTTGGTAGAATATTTGTTCAAAAGTGATTACGGCCCTGAGATAAGTAAGATACCTAGCAGAGAAATAAATGCATCAACATTAAGTAAAGTAGTATACTCTATACTTACATCACGCTTCTACCATTTGATAACCATCGCTCCAAGTGATGTTAGAGAATTTCTTAAATTATACTCTGAAAGATTTATGGTAGAAAATATTAAAAGAATATTAAGAGCAAAACACTCTTTAACAAAGATCACAAACGAGATGTTAATACCAATACCTAGAGAATATGCGCTAATTAATTTTCCAGCAATGATAGAATCCGCAACATTACAAGACTCGCTAGAATTGCTAAAGGCCACAAAGTATTATCAAATCTTAGAATGGTTCCCATTGTACAGAAAGCATAATATAGTAACGATTTTGGAAGGTTCTCTTGATAAAATTTATTTTGAAAGATCATGGAAAGCTGCTGAAAAACTGCCTGATTCTCGTGAATTAAAAGCAGTTTTAGGTGTTGAGATTGATTTGAGAAATATAAGTTTAATCATCGATTTACGGGCACGAGATATAAGCCCAGAAACTGTTTTGTCAATCAGTTTCAGACCAGTTAAATTAAAAAGTGAAGATATCAATCAGATGTCTAAAGCACGGTTAGATGCAATACCAGACATATTAATGAGAACACATTATCAAAATCTTGCACAACGCTTAAGAGAGACAATAGAATCAAAGAAATTAGAACAAATAGACCACATAATTACAGATGAACTATATAATCAAATAAAGATCATGATGATTAGATATCCTTCAAGCTTTTCATATGTGATAGGATACCTAATAATGACAGAAATTGAGACACGAAATCTTATTGCTTTAATAACCGGGAAAGAACTTGGATTACAAGAAGAGAAAATAAGAGAAACAATACATTTCTAAATATTAAATTAACCTTTATGTTATATTTTTCCTAAAATCTGGAATGCGATCAGTAGTCCATAGATTGCTATTCCCTCACCTAATCCCGCGAATATTAATATAGTACCGAATGTTCCAGGTCTCTCAACAATTGCTGCAGCCCCAGCACTTGTTGCACCAGCAACTGCTATACCAGCGCCTATACACGAACCAGCAATTGCTAATCCTGCACCTAGCAATCCTAATCCTTTTTCTAAATTTGTTTGACCTGTAGGTGTTGTCTGTTGTACAGGTGGTGAAACTGCATATGATATTACTGCAATCAAAGGAAAGACTATTAACAAGTTAAATGCAATCACTAGAAGCAATGTTTTCTTGTAACTATTCATGTGTTTTATCATTTTCATTGTTAATTTCATAAGGATATTTTTAATGTTACTTTTAATATTCATCATTTGTCACCAAGTATATTCATTAGCTAGTTCTTTAAATATTTTTCTAAAAATCCTAAAAGGATTGATTTCTTACGTAATAGAAACTACCTTCAAGATGTAAAGAGTAGATCTTTAGTTAGCTATAAAAAAAGCATTAATTATCTCTGTTGTCGGATCAAAAACTGTTCAATCAGTGAGTATTAGTTTGATTGGTTTAAATCTGACGCCATTTCCTCGGAAGAATTTTGTCGAGAATTCATAATAAATTAACCTTATTGACTGAATGCCTGCAGCGAAGCCTTCAATGAGTATAACCATTATGTTTACTACTATAAGACTAGGTACGAAACCTATTGATTCGCCTAAAATATATGCAAAATTTGCTAGCACACCATGAGCTATAGCAAAAGCCGCTAAACGTACATAAGATATGGAATTTGTTATGTAGGAAAGAAAGACTTCAATGAACTCACCAAATCCCTCCATCAAACTTTCTCCAAGTGAATGATGTGAGCCTTTTATTGCTGGACTAAAGAACACTAACCCTAGCATTGCTAAGGCTGTAAACGTCAAAGGTTGATTTTCAGGATAAAGGAAAGCTGATAACTGGAGTCCGCTTTTAATCAAATTAATAGCGAGCATTACGCCTACAATATAATATATTAAACCGATTAGACCTTTGCCACTGAGCACAGCCTCTTTGTATTCTCTCCTACCGATATTATTAATTATATTTAGTACTAACGCTATTATGATTTGTGCTACACCGAATTCTAAAGCTATTGCTATTATTGTGTTAGTATCCTCTGTAGGTCTTATCCATAGTGGTTTAAAGGCGTTCTCATATAAGAAGATTGAGCCATACAGTATACCAAAAATCATAGCTGAAATTCCTCCGATCATCATTATAACACCTAGACGATTCAGTGCACGTCTTGAGATACCTAGGAATGGTTTATGTATCTTGTAAAAGAGAAATCCCCAAATTAATATTGCTAATCCATTTCCAACATCTCCAAACATCATCCCATACATTATTGGGAATAATATGGCATAGATTAATGTGGGGTCGATCTCTTTGTAATGAGGTACTCCTTGCACCGTGGTTAGTAATTCAAAATATTTTAATAGTCCTTTATTTGCTAATTCAACTGGTATCTCTTCATCTTCTCTAGGATCTTCAACCTTTAAGTAGAATACTTTCTCTGTTAATTGGGATACTTTGCTTTCAAGTTTGTTTACCGCACTCTCAGGGATCCATCCCTGTATGATGCTCAGATTCTTTGTTCTGAGTAGTGAAGATTTAGCTTCTCTCAAAAAGCTTACATAATCTCGGCGTGATCTAAGTTCTTTTCTTATCCCTTGTACTATAGCTGTTAAAGAATCAAGTTCTTTAAGTTTTGCAGATATTCTCTTATCTAACTCTTCTAACGCTTCTTTAGGATCTGGAGGTAATTTTTCTGGAAACTTAAATTCATTAAAATTAAGTAACGTTAAAGCTTTCTCAACATTAGTTTTATAATCATTCAAACCTGCAACAATAACTAATGATTCTTTAGGCTTAACCTGTTTTACCTCATAGACTACATTAAAATCTTTCAAATATTCCTCTAACTTTGGAATAAGAGTATTGTTCATAAGTCCAGCTTTCACAAACATAAACTTATGATCACCAATACTACTAATATCAATGTCACTGACCTGCAAAAGTGATAACCGATCCTTTATCATACTTAGATCTTCAATCTCTCTCTGTAATGAATCAGCATTACGAGTTAGCTCGTCAATCTTTTTCTCATAATCACTCACATAAGTTTTAATCTGCTCAATAGTTATCTTTGATGGAAGTATTTCTTCTGTAATCTGGGGACTCTCTATATTTTGCTTAGTCTCAGGTGACGAGAATTTTTCTTTCGTATTATATAATGTGGTTAAAAGTAAATTCGTTCTTTCATCTATTCTTAAAAACCTATCATACAGATCTAAATTCTCTGGTTCTTCACCTATTGAAGCACGCTCACTGATGAGTTGTATAGCGCCAAGCTTACCTATTTCCTCTAAAACTTCTGTCTCATATCTTCTTGGAACAGCGAGATAAATTTTCTTCATTTTGACTGGTTTGATCACACTGCCGCCCCCTTGTTCTCTTAAGTGTTCAAAAATAATCTTCATATTTAACTTTGACGGCGGGAAGTCCTCATCCGTAGGGGTGGGGATGAAGGCCGATAAGCTTATATTTTTTCTCGTTGTGTTTATCATTGTCTGCTTGGTTGGCAGGCCTAGTAGGCATGGAACAGGCCGAAAGAGAAGACTGCTGAGGGCAAGACCTCCGTAACCCACCTTCCACACGGGATTCCCGAAACGGTCTCACCTGCCGAGACCTCCGCTGTGGGTGAGTGGAGATCGAGTCTGTCCGTGGAAGCAGGAAGCCACCTGCGAAAGCTGGTGGTAGTTCACGTCTAACCATAACCAACCATATCGACATGGTAAGAGAGCGTGAATTTTTCATTTTGAGAAAACATTTCGTCACGTTACTATGATTCAATGTCTAATCCTTGAGTGTTACAGATTATGACTGTTCTTGTTTTCTCCATACATTCCTGTGCACAAAATTGGTATGAGATCTATGGATCCTCTTCAAATCCAACGACACAGGATCCATATCTCGAAAATACTGCTGAAGTCTAAGGTTTATTGTTCATTTTATTAACAAAAAATGAAGACAAGTTTTTATTTATAATTTAGTTGGAGGGTTAAAAGATAATTTTAGTGTTATTTAAGCAGATAGTTATGAAGCTTAAAAGTATGAAAAGTAACGAACGAGCTATCAGCGAAATTATATCAGTATTGTTATTGATTAGTATTGTTCTGGCCGCCTCTGTAATTTTTATCCCTAATATGTTACGTTCTGAGCATAATCTTCTTTTAAATATGAGCCATTCTGAAGAAAAACAATCTCAACGTCTCATGGAGGCGCTGACTGTGATAAAGAGTGAACGTTACGCTACAGATCTAATTCTTTGGGTCTACAATTATGGTATAATTACAAATGTATCTAAACTATTTGTTGATAACGTACCTACACCTATAACAATAATGCGTGATTTCAATGCTTCATGGCAGACGATATACCTGATGAATCCTGCACTATGGTCTGAGAATTGGATATCTGTTAATATGAACTTATTTAGTAAGAATAATGCATCAATAAAATATTATAATACTTCGAATAGTCTAATCATAAAAACATCTCCAACAAATTCCTTCAGTGAATTCGGATTTATAAATAAGATTCTTTATGGCTATGCATTTGCAATCAATTCCACTATTGAAGTTAATTCTGGGATTTTTTTAATTTCACTAATATCTGCTGATAAAACGTTCTCATCAACAATTATTTTTAATTCAACATCTAGAACTGTTAATGTATCGTATAATAGTACTAATAATTATCGAATGGGTACGTTGAATAATTCACAATATAATATTGTCATAAATTTCAGTAATAATCAAATACAATTCAAAGTATCTGATATCTCTGGCAGCAAAACATATAAAATAAACATTCCGTATTATAAACGCAATGATGGCTATTATGTGTATTTATCAGAATTAGCAAGCCCGTCCTTAACATCGTCAACAATAATATATGAATTCACCATCAGTGGAATGAACATTAATCCATTAACAGAAAGTTCAATAATCTCACAAGGAATTAATGCGATATTGATCAAAAACTATGGTTGGGCTCAACATTCGATTACATTGATCACTTCAACAGGGAATATATGGAGGTGGATTGTATGAGTAATGGGCATGATTTATTAACAAAACAAGGTGTAAGTAACATTATAGCTGTAATAATCATGATGGTCATCATCACATCACTCACTGCTATGTATCTTACATACCGCAATACTATGTTCTCAACAGAAATTAGCGCTAGAAATTCCGCGCAATTAGAAAATATACGGTTAAGAGAACAACTAAAAACATATACTAACGGATCGAACATTGTTATAGAAAACATAGGGAGTAGCCCAAGTTATATAGACAAAATAATATTGATCGATGACAACGATCACGTAATCAAAATAATTCCAATTGAGAAATGGTTATCAGAAGGATCAACTTATATAACATCATTGTTTAACAATTGTTCTATAGCATACTTAAAAGTCATAACAGGTTTAGGTAATTCATTTACCTATTTTATAACAAAACTTGTTTCAACAACAATCTCAGTTACACCAACGAATGGCGGCTTTACAGACCCTGCACCAGGATCATACCTGTATCCCATAGGAAAAAATTTAACTCTCTCTGCAAAGCCAGCTGCAGGTTATCATTTTGAATTCTGGATTTTAAACGGACAAATAATAAAACTTGACAAATTCACATTTAAAGTAACAGATAACTCATCAATAATAGCAGTATTCAGCAATACAGATAACCCAACACCACTATCCAACATAATTCAGACTTCAACAGGATCAGCTCCACATGCATGGTTATTATCCACAAGCGGAACTATGAGTCTCGTCATGTATATGAGCTCTCCACAAAATATAACACCCGCATCAACAGTATTACTAGTAAAAGCACCATCAAGTGGAAACATAAACGTGTGGATTCCATCATCAAGCTTACCGTCTAATGTGCTCGCATCTATAACTACAAAAATCTTACCTTTCACCTATGGAACATATACAGGTACAATATATCCATCAATTACCCCAACAATTCCACCGAACTCAAAAACAACACAATACTACGTAGTAGTGAGAGTTGTTAACCCTAACGGCAATGGACTCAACTCACGTGTAATTGCGAAGGACAGCAGTGGCAACATTCAAACTTATGATACCTATAGTAATGGATATGCATATTTTTGGCTTTCAGGACCGCAATTCTATGAATTCATAGCATCTGCAAACGGTTACTATACTAATATTGTATCAGCTTACATTGATCACGGCTCCACAGACTCCCCTTATTCCCTCACTATCGTAGTCTATCCTCTTTCATCATATCGCTCACTTACAGTCAAAGTAGTTAATTACAAAAATGTTCCGCTATACAACACCTATTTAACAGCATCTTTCATTAATAACGGAAGCGTTGTGCGTTCAGGTTATACTAATAGTAGTGGACATATAATTTTCTTCCTACCACCCAACTATTCATACAATATAACTGCTCAACTTTTCTCATACGATGCAGTCTCTACTAACGTTTATCTAGATAGTGACAAATCCATCATACTTACTCTTCAACCACTTACATTAACGCTCACTCATCAAACTCCAATACTTTATCCACTAGGCGGAGGATATCTAAACAGTTCAAATTATTGGTCCCAATATGGATGGCTTTATGAGGGGAACAACTCTGCATCTGTAAGCATGACGTCATCTGGGTATGCAAACTTTACAATAGTCTTCTATTCCAAGACTACAAGCATACCAATTGGAGATTATTGGATACCAATATATTACTCATTCCAAAATGCAAGTGGAACCTATGTAGGAAAAATTTATTATTACTTGCACATCGATTGGGGTTCTAGTAAGTATCCAAATGGAGCTCCACTACCTATTACGATGATAGTACTTAGACCGAACCAAGTAATAGACATTCCAATCTTTAGCGCATTCCAAAGCAAATTCAGCATACAATATTATACACCAACCTACGTCATTCATCCTTACGCTTCTTGGGGTTGGCAAAGCTTTTATGATAACAAGTATGATTTTATAGGATCGTCACTTGCTGTGCCAAGTTTTTACTCACCATTTGATCCAACAGTCAACTTACTTACACTAAAATTATATTACACAAACATTAACCAAATACCTTACAACGTTCCTTATATAATGCGATTACGATTACAATCACCAAGCAAAATGGGAATATACTACTATTCATTCGGATACCCTGTAGAACTTCAGTATTCAGGTCCCAACGCGTATCCCCAAATCTTTTCATCACTTTTATTCACACAGTTCACAGTGTTAGTATTAAACGATACATTACCTCTTCCAGCAACAGCAGCAGACGCAATAGAAGAATTATTGTCCTCAGGAGCTTCAGGCATTGCAATCTCTGTAACACCACCACTTTCAGGATTTCCACTTGGATACTCAGATAATCAATATCAATCTCCATACTCATCGAACATAGTGTTAACAATAATTTCGTATGGTAAAACCTACCTATCAGACTTTAGTTATGAAGTGTACTATACGCAAGGTCCATTAAGTTATTCCACAAGCAGCAACTGGATTTCTAGCGCATTCCAGCCAAGGAACATTATAGGATACATGAACATAATTTTAACTGAGGTTACTGGTTCAAGCAATCAATATCAACTTGTGTATAAAATTGGACCATCATTAGTACCGAATAAAAACCAGGGAGGGACAATAGTAATAGAATGGAACGTGATAGATAATAGTAACAAAAAAATAATAACAAAAAATGTTATGGGTTGAACACATTTATTAAAAATATGATGTTCAAGTGATTATTCTGATGAAAAGCAGTATCTTATGCAAAATGATGAAAAAATCGATATATAGCTGGTTTTATACAAATACTTAGAGCGGCCGTCGTCTAGCATGGACTAGGACATCGGCCTTCCACGCCGGCAACCCGGGTTCAAATCCCGGCGGCCGCACCAAAACGTATCAATCCTCAAAAACGCAAGCTTCACTACATGTTATCCCATACTCATTGTCTCATTATATTCTTTGACAAGAGAGTTTAGATTAATTTCTTCATAAAAAATATAAATTGTGATTTAAAAACTAAAATGATGATTACTGCTGAGCCGTTGGGATATTTCCTAGAGCTTCTTTTACTTTGGACTTAACTAATGCTGCTAGTTTGTGTTGATCGACTAAGTGAACTCCATCATTTAATATTACATACGGTATCCATACAGGATTTGTTGGTGCTCCTCTTAATTTTTTAACCATCATTTGCTTTATTGGTATTCCAAGTTCTTGCAAATTAGGATCTATTCGTGTATCTATTATGCCATCAACTAGGTATTCTAGATTATTTTTTAATTCAACCAACGCATCGGTAGTTACATGTAACGTAACGAGTGTCACAATATTTTTACCTTTTGAAACTACTGCTCTAAGAGTTCTTACAAAATCTAAAATGCCTCTTACATCAAGGGTAAACATCAGTTCGTTCAATGAATCCAATATCACAAGGCCTTTGTTATTTACATTATCTGATAATTCTAAGATGGCATTAATTATACTTAAAGTATTATCTGGACGTACCTCTTTGACTGCAAAGTGATAGAGATTTTGTTGCTTAAAAGCACCTAATCTGAAGGAGAAACCATCAATTAATTTAAATAACCCTTTATCTATGTATTCGGATAAATTCCATCCGAACGATTCGAAAACTTTTACCACAGATAATGAATCATCATCTAATGTTACATAAATTATCGGCTCGTTATTGAGCATGAAATTCATTGCTAAATGGCAAAGAAGTACTGTTTTACCAGTACCAGCATTACCACTTAAGAGTATTAAAGAATTCCTGGGAATTCCTTCAGGAGCTCCAAGGTCTACAGGTGCTATGTTACTTTTAATCTTTTCAGACAAAACTCACACCACGAATATATTATATTGCACAATAATTTATTCTTAATTTAAATGTTCCTATGAATAGAACTTGCAAAAAAGATTCAGCAGGAAAGCTTATGGTTTTAGATGTTCAGTGGTTTTAATGATTTTTGTTGTGTTTATCTAAAAAATATATTAATGTTTGGATTAATAGTAGTGAGAAGATTTGAGAATTAGCGAAGTTAATGCATTAATTAATAATGTAGTAAATGAGGTGTCCCGAATTATAGTTGATAAAGATAATGTTATTAAACTTTTGTTAATGGCTGTGTTGGCTAATGGTCATGTTCTTATTGAGGATTTCCCTGGGTTAGCAAAAACTTTAATAGCAAAAAGCATTGCTAAAGTTCTTGGTTGTAAATTTAGTAGAGTTCAATTTACACCTGATCTTTTACCAGCAGATATTATAGGCTCAATGGTATACAATCAGGCTGAGAGTAGTTTTGAGTTTAGAAGGGGCCCTATTTTTGCTAACATACTTCTAGGTGATGAGATTAATCGTTCTCCTCCTAAAACACAGTCAGCGTTGCTGGAAGCTATGCAAGAACATCAGGTAACAGTGGAGGGTAAGACATACAAACTTCCTGAACCGTTTATTGTAATTGCTACGCAAAATCCAATAGAGTATGAAGGTACTTATCCATTACCTGAAGCACAGATTGATCGTTTTATGATAAAACTCAGTATCGGATATCCTTCTAAAGAAGGAGAGATTGATATACTGAAGCGTAGAATTTTGCGTCGAGCGGATGATGTTGAATTAAAGAGTTTGGCTACACCAGAAATCATTATCGAGAGTCAACAAGCTATTGAAGATGTTTACGTAAGCGATGAGGTGTTAAAATATATTGTGAACATAGTAAGAGCAACACGTAATCATAGTTATGTAGAGGTTGGTGTGAGTCCTAGGGGGACTTTGGCACTCCTTAAACTTTCACGGATTAGGGCTGTTGTCGAAGGTAGGGATTATGTCATACCAGATGATGTCAAGGAGGTTGCCCCTTACGTTCTTTCTCATAGACTTATACTAAAATCTGAATTATGGATTAAGGGAATTCGTCCTGAACAAATAATATCACATGTTATAAATGAAGTTGAAGTCCCTAAATCAATAAGGTAAGCAAGAAATGTATACAAAGCGTCTCCTACTTTTTATAATTGTCATAGTGTTAGCATTGTTTTTTGCATTGATAGCTGAAGAATGGAAGCTATACATAGTAGTTATAGTATTGTTATCTGAATTAGGTTTATCTGTGTTAAACATGCCTGATAATATTAATATTAATGCTGACTTTAAAATTGATGGTGAAAGGTTTTATTTAAACGATGAAACTATTGTAAATATAGTTGCTCATAATAAAGGGAGTCCTGCATTTGTGAAAATTTTCCTGAAAGTTCCTTCAGGAGTACAGCTTGAAGGTTATTACGGATTAATAACTAGGCTAAATCATGACGAGATTAAGAACTTCAATGTTAAAATAAGGTTTGTGGAACGAGGTAAGTTTAATATCGGGCCCGTATCTATCATTGCACAAGATCCTTTAGGGTTTATTTCAAAAGTTATTGATGTTCCTGTTGTTAAAAAGATTGTTGTGTTTCCATCATTAAATACACGCGGAACTTTAATGTTTCAAGCAAAAAGAACTGGTGTGTGGCCAGGATCCATAATTTCAAAACGATTAGGATCTAGTATGGAATTTCATGCATTAAGAGACTACATTCCGGGAGATGACATCAAAAGAATTAATTGGAAAGCTTCAGCCCGATTTAGAAAAATAATATCCAATGAGTATGAATCAGAAAATGTGACGGATGCTGTGGTTGTTATTGATGCTAATGGCTTGACAAATAGAATTGATTATGAGAAAATGACTCTTGAAGCATGTGTTTCAGGAGCAGCAACATTGTCTTATGGATTACTAGCACAAGGTAATAGGGTTGGGTTAATCTGTCTTGGTGGTACAAGAAACTGGGTAAAACCTGGTTTTGGTAAAAAACAGTTATTAAAAATCCTTTACACACTATCTGAAGTTAAAGCTGGAAAGGAGCTGCCAGTCGACCAGGTACTTTTAATACTAGCACCATTCATGCTCAAGCCAGGATCTCACATATTTTTTATATCACCTTTAATGGATAGCAGCATAATAAATGCAGTAAAAGATTTAGTTAATGAGGGTTATATAGTAACGGTCATATTCGCATTTTGCGATAGCACAACTGCTAACCCCTTTTTAAACTTACCAATAGAAATTTTAAATCTTGAAAGAATGCTTATCTTACACAGCTTATCACCAATAGCAAACACGATAATCTGGAATTGCAAACCTGATATAATGAAAACGCTCTCTTCATCTAAACAACCATTAAGGAGGAGGTACTATGCGCGATATTAACAAGTTAAGAGTACTAAGCATGTTATTTTTATTCCTCCAAGCAATTCTTTGGTCAAATAATACTAATTTAATGATAGCAATCACCATCTCACAATCTTTTTTGATCATTATCAATAAAGAGAAAATAAATCAAATAGTATCACTAATAACATTTGCTTTACTTATTTATGGAACGCTGAATGCATCGGTGTCTGTCATGTCAATATTAAGAATAATAACATCATACATTATCTTTACATTGCTTTTAATAACTAGTGATTTATTAAAAGATGAAGAAAAATATTACATCGATGTGTCAAGATTGTTTTATCACATATTTTCAACGATGAGCATAATAATTATGTTTTCTGCATCACTAATGTTATTAAGTTCTTTATTTTTCTCATCACAACCAAGCTACATAGACATCGTAATACTAATAGTATTAGTAGCAATGTCATTGATACTAATAATGCAAAGCTCCTAACATCTTTTCCACCGTTGTGGGATTCATGGATTTTCGTCCCTTCCCTCTATCGGCAAACGCTTTCGAGGGCTTTCGCCGCCAACGGTGAAGGACGGCACATTGGAAGTTTCCCCGCCTGCCTGTCGTCCTATTCGCATTGGAAGCAGGACCCATATCGGCATAAAAAATCAACTCAAAACGTCTATAAAAATCTATCTATTCAAAAACTGCTCACCAACCCCTCAGTAAAGGATTTCAGTTGTGATAATTGATACGAAATAATGAAATTTAATTATGATGCTGTTAATAAGATTAAATATTTTATGAAACATGAGTAATTACTGAGTAAGAAATTTCCATGGAAAATTTTGTATCTCATCTTTTATTATACATGAAAGTATATTATATATTAGTAATATTTAAAATATAATGTTAATTTTTCCTAGAACATCATGGTAAATCTTAAATAGACAGATCTATTTCTTTAGCTTGGTGATTACGCTTGGCAGGTAAAAACCCGTATGAAATAGCCGTTGAGCAACTTGAAAGGACAGCAAAAATTATTGATCTTGACAAGAACATTCTTGAACGTTTGAAGAAGCCTGACAGAGTATTAGTTGTTCATTTCCCAGTAAAAATGGATGATGGTAGTATTAAAGTTTTCACAGGATTCAGAAGTCAACACAATAATGCTCTTGGACCTTACAAAGGTGGTGTAAGATATCATCCAAACGTAACAATTGAAGAAGTGATGGCTCTCTCGATGTGGATGACATGGAAATGCGCGGTGGCTGGATTACCTTATGGTGGTGGCAAGGGTGGAGTTATAGTCGACCCCAAAGCACTTTCACGTGGCGAACTTGAAAGATTATCAAGAGCATACTTCAGAGCCATAGCACCTATTATAGGTCCATTAGTAGACATACCAGCTCCTGATGTGTATACTGATTCTCAGACAATGGCATGGTTCATGGACGAATACTCAAAGGTTGTTGGATACAATGCGTTCGGTGTCGTAACAGCAAAACCGATCTCAATTGGTGGTTCACTAGGCCGCGAAACGAGCACCTCACGAGGATTATTCTTCGCTACGATAGAAGCTGCAAAGAAATTAAACATAGATTTAAAGAAAGCAACAATAGCCATACAAGGATATGGAAATGTTGGTTCTTATGCTCATATGTATTTTGATGAGATAGGAGCAAATGTAATCGCAGTAAGCGATTCAAAAGGAGGTATTGTTAGTGTTAATAATAAACCATTAAAGTATAAGGATGTGATGGCACATAAAAAGACTACCGGAAGTGTGTTGGTTTTTCCAGGAACAAGACAAATAACTAATGAAGAATTACTTGAGCTCGATGTAGATATACTTATACCGGCAGCGCTTGAAAATCAGATAACTGAAAAGAATGCACACAAAATAAAGGCCAAATTAGTTGTCGAAGGCGCCAATGGTCCAACTACACCTGAAGCCGATGATATACTGTTCAAGAACGGCACAGTAGTGGTACCCGATATACTTGCAAATTCAGGTGGAGTAACAGTATCATATTTTGAATGGGTTCAAAACTTAATGAACTACTATTGGAGCGCAGAAGAAGTCGATCAGAAGCTTAAAAATATCATAGTGAACGCATTCAATGCTGTATGGGAGACAACTAAGAAATACAATATAGATATGAGAAGAGGAGCGTATGCTTACGCACTTAACCGAATAGCAACAGCAATGAAGTTGAGAGGTTGGGTCTAAACATAGCATAACATTTTTATTTTTAATAAGAATCTTAGGAAATTTTAAACCTGTAAAATTTTCTTCTTTAAATTACTTAAAACAATTTTATTCAATGCATCTTTATATCAGATCCGTACTTTTATAGAATGTGGTTGCATTAGAAAACTGGCTACCATGGTATGAGAAAATACGTTTATCCATGGGGTACAATAAACTATCAGATATACGAGCGTGCAAAATACTTTCTATATTATTAAGAAAAAAGGAACAAGCTAACTTAAATCATCTAAGCAAATTAATAACGGGAAAAACAGTTTTCGTTTATGGTGCTGCTCCTGAGCTCGATGAAGCTGTTGAGCGAACTTTAAAGATTGTTAATAAAGTAATCGTAATGGCAGCTGACGGGTCTGTTACAAGGCTTCTAGAAAGTAACATAGTACCAAATTTCGTATTTACAGATCTTGATGGAAGAATGGAGAGTATTTTGGAAGCTTCATCAAAAGGATCAATAGTAGTAGTTCATGGACATGGTGACAATATTGACAAATTACGTTATACAGTGCCTAAATTAAAAGGTCAAGTCATTGGAACATGTCAAGTTGAGCCATGCAATGGGGTATATAACTTTGGCGGATTTACAGATGGTGATAGAGCAGTCTTTTTTGCCGAACATTTTAAAGCAAAAAACATCGTATTACTAGGTTGGAGTTTTAAAGGCTTTGTTGGAAAATATTCTAAACCGTGGTTAACAAGCATTACTAAAGCATCTGATACTAAAATGAAAAAGCTAAAATTTGCAAGAGAACTCATCTCATGGTTATCAAAAATTTCGAATACTCGAATATTTTCAGTTGGTGAAGAAATACCAAACACTATAAACATTAAATATGACAGTTTACACCACGTATTAGTTTCTCATAAAGAAAAACCCATTCGATAATACTACAATATACAATGAATTCAGTAAAAAGCCCACTCTTTAAGCCTCTTTTCCATGAGTTGAGCATTGAGTAAGTCATGCTTTTGTATGGGAACATCCAAAATTTATTGAGTTAACATCATGTTTACTTTCGTTCATTCCAGAGCTAAAGCTCTAACTTTCTTGTCAAATTATTTGTAAAAAGGTTAAAAGGCTAAAGCTCGGCTTCCACCTCAGACACCTCCATCACTGAGACCCACTTTCGACAGAAGAGCTGAAATCTAGTAACAAAACCTAGTAATGAGTCTGAGACAAACCAGTAATGAAACAATAAATGTTAAGAACAGTACACCATAAACCAATATCGCTCAAAGTGAATTACTGGCTTAAGTGCGAAGAGGAGGTCAAATATATATGTTGCTGGAAAGTTAAAACACATTGTTCATTCCATGAATTAACAACAATCAATAAAGCTATATATTTTGATCATGAATCATCATAATTGATACAACATGTCACACAATACTGTTGGTAAAATAGAATTTGATGCTGATGTGACTATATATAAAACAAATGGTGAAGTAATCAGTATGTCTACACCGCTTTATGTGCATTTTAAGGGTTTTCAAGGAGCGCGTTCCACACATTTAGATTTAGCAAGTTCGGCTATAATAAACTCATTAAAACTCCGACGGGGAGGAATGTATGCATTAATGAGTAACGACGGCGATGTTATCGAGATATACGTTTCAAAGCAAGATTCTAATTTAATAGGAATCTCAAGGCTTAGGGTAAGGTCAACACTCTTCATTAATTTACAAACCACAAAAAGTAATGAGTGGATATGGATTGGAGTAAAAGAAGGAAACTTAATAATAAATCTTAAGAAAGAACATATAAGAGTTATTGAGAATACTATAAAAGAAAGATATCCCTTAATAATGAGCGAATTGAGTTACAAATATTAAGTTCATTTTTTAATAAAAATATCAATGGCTATTCTATAGCTTCTTGGAGCAATGCTACCTATTGAACGTGCATTTATATAATAGTCAAAAAAGTTTAACTGTTTTAATAAGCTTTTGTAATCAGTTATTGCTGATTCTATAGCATCTCGTTTCCTCCTTCCTCTGTACATATCATAAACATGTACCCAACCTTCTTTTTTTAATGCTTTCACTGCTTGAATAAAATATTCCTTTGCTAACAGGGGAAGAGGCATTAAAATTCTATCAAATGTATTATTAAAACCTTCACTTAGAAATCCAGCATCAGATCTTATGACTTCAATAACAGATGATACATTATTTATTCGTGCATTTTCTAAAGTAAGTCTTGCTGCATACTCATTTATATCAGTAGAAATGACGACTTCGGGCTTCGAATAAAGAGCTATGGATATAGAAAAAGCACCAACACCTGAGAACATGTTAAATACACGTTCACCTGGTTTTACTATTCTACCAATTCTTAAGTGTTCAGCATGCAGCCGAGGAGTAAAGAACACTTTATCAATATCAATCTTAAGTATGTAATCATTTTCTTTATGAAACGTAACAGTTCGCTTTTCCCCAGCAACCCATTTAACAGCACGTTTACGTTCTAATCCTGAGTGAGGACCTACCTGTGAATAGACAGACCTTGCATAGCTTAGAGCAATAATTAAATTACCTATTTCTTGAAGCATTTCGTAGCTTAAATCACGATTTTTAATAATTGCCAGATCACCTATGATGTCAAATTTCACCTTTATATCTTTATACAAAATACTGCACATACACTTCACTTCAGGTTTATGTGAACTGCTCCATGGCTAATGTTGTGAGCTTTCAACGTTTAACTGAGACTTTACGCTTTCAGTCACATTTGCTCGTTTGGGAAACTCACAACTTCCCCATCCCATGACTCTCGTTAAGGTATAGATTATGTTTATACATGTTCTCCTATGATGGAACATCTCATTAAATGTTTAGTTTTAGAGTATTTAAATTTTGCCCAAAGTTCTAGGTTTTCTGGGCACTCGTTTTTATATAAAAAACGCCAAAATCGCGAGCAATGAAATTATTAGCAGCAAAAGAGCAATTATCATAGAATATTCAATATTAACTTTACCTATTACATATAAATGAGTAGATATCATAAAGACTGTGAAGATAGAAAGAGCTGCACCTGTTAAATACGAAAATCTGGGGTAGTAACCTTGTGTAATACGGATAACCCACATGAATAACATGTACACTACTTGTGGCCAAAACGCGAGAGGTAAAGTGGTTAAAAAGCTCATTGCAGAAACATTTCTATTAAGCAATTTTGTTATTGGAAACATTATTAAGAATAGTATTAATATATTTACCATGTACCAGATGACTGTTTCTCCGAATGATGAGATTGTTGGCCAACCATATATTAGAACAGCCCTAATATTCGTGAAACCAGATATCAATGCAAAAGAAAGTATCATCACAACTGATGTAAGAACTTTATAATGATATGGCATACTGTCCATTAACCTAAACAATTCTAAAGGAAATAATGGTTTGAGCTTATAAATAAACTTAATTAATTCTACATTATATGCTCTTCTTATCTGTGCATCGTCTTGTCTTATCAACCAATATACTACACGCCCACGTTCACTCAATGTATATGTCCCATCTTCCTGTTTAAGGATTATATCATCAAATCGCTTTATTGTATCATAAAAAAGGCCCGCAGATATGTTGAGGTCCCTAATAGCCTTTGTCGCTCTAACAGAACCATTTTCACCAATATAACTTATTATCCGCCAAGCATTTTTATTACTAATTACTCTATAATAGTCATCCAGTGAGTCGCTGACATCTTTGCCCATTTTTATTACAAACTATACTGTAATTTATGCTTAATAAAGTTTACATAAAAACCTGTTAGGAAAATTTGCAAATGTAGTCATGAGCTTCCAGCGTTTAGGATGAGCTTTATGTTCACTCCCTCATCTGCTGGTTTGAGGTGCTCGCAGCTCCACTATCCCATAGAGCTTTTATCCTATGAGCTATGTTTTTACTCCAATTCAGATGTCTTTCCATCCACATCAGGAACATCTAAATTAGTGAGCTAACTTCGTGTCTAAACTTTTGCTCATTAATCCCAGAGTTAAACCCTAGGTTTTCTGGGCACCTATTCTATAAGCAAACCACTCGAGCAGAGTTAATTTTTAGAAAAATGAATAAAATGTTATATTTCTATTGTTTGGTGAGTGAACTAGTAATACTTAAATATTCCTAAACCATAATTTTGTGAACTTGTCATGCCTAGTATACACAAACATGTAAGTTTGCAGCAAAATCAAAGAAATACTATTAAAAAGCTATATATCAGTGTTAAATCAGTAATTCTCAGTATACAGGCAAGGTCTAAGATAGTGATGTAGAATGATGGAGACCAGATATAATTTTAAATCTGTTGAAGAAAGATTAGTTAATTTTTGGAAGGATCTCTATAGATTTGATCGTTTAGATAAGTCAAGACCTACGTACGCGATAGATACGCCTCCACCATATCCTAGTGGAGAATTTCACGTAGGTAATGCATTAAACTGGTGCTATTTTGATTTTGTTGCAAGATACAAAAGAATGAGAGGTTTTAATGTGCATTTTCCACAAGGTTGGGATTGTCATGGATTACCTACCGAAGTTAGAGTAGAAAACATACTAGGTAAGCGTAAGAGTGAGATGTCTCCACAAGCTTTCATTAGATTATCCAGGGAGTATACTGAGAAATGGATTGAGGAGATGAAAAAAGATGTGATTCGTCTTGGAATATCCATAGATTGGAGTTTAGAGTATAAGACCATGGACCCTGATTATTGGAGAAAGACACAATTGTCGTTTATTCTCATGTATAAAAAAGGTTTGATTTATAAAAGCGCACACCCAATATATTGGTGTCCACGTTGTGAAACAGCTATTGCAGAGGCTGAAGTCGAGTATGTAAGTAAACCAAGTAAGTTATATTATGTTAACTTTTTTAAAGCTGATGATAATTCACCAGTAACTATTGCTACTACAAGACCAGAATTGATATCAGCTTGTGTTGCAGTAATGATAAATCCCAATGACAACAGATATGCTCATCTTATTAATAAGAAAATCCGTGTTCCGATTTACAATTATGAAGTACCAGTTATCGCTGATAAGGACGTTGATCCTAATTTTGGTACTGGCATTGTGATGGTATCGACATATGGTGATAAAACTGATGTGAAATGGCAAAAGCGTTATTCATTGCCTGTTAGAGAAATGATCAACGAGCATGGAATAATGAAAGAAAATTCTGGATTGGTAAAGGGTTTGAGTGTGAATGATGCTCGAAAGAAAATGGTCGAAATACTTAAGGAACATAAGTTATTAGTTAAGACTGTTGACATTGAAAGTACTGTTGGAACGTGTTGGAGATGTCACACTCCTATCGAGATACTTTCACGTTCCCAGTGGTTTGTTCGTACCATGGATCTTAAGGATCAAATTCTGAAGTGCGCTGATAAAGTTAAATGGGTTCCAGAGCATGCTAAAAAAAGGTTAATAGATTGGGTTAATTCATTAGACTGGGATTGGGTTATATCCAGACAGCGACTTTTTGCAACACCAATACCTGTATGGTATTGTAAGAAATGTGGGGCTACAATAGTAGCAGAGCCTGAGTGGTTACCTGTAGATCCTAGGTCTGAAAAACCAAGGATCGATAAATGTCCGTATTGTGATTCTACTGAGTTTATTGGGGAAAGCGACGTCATGGATACATGGATGGATTCAAGCATAACGTGCGCTGTTCATGCAGGTTGGCCTGATAATTTTGATCAACGTTTATTACCTGCAGATCTACAACCAAACGGTTATGATATAATACGAACATGGGATTATTATTTAATGGTAAGACATGTAACCCTTTTTGGTTATGCTCCATATAAAACTGTCTTAATAAATGGAATGGTTAGAGGTACTGATGGACGAATGATGCATAAGAGTTATGGCAATTATGTTGCGTTAAGAGAAGTGCTGGATAAATATGGTGCAGATGCATTTAGACTCTGGGCTGCTACTGGCGCTACTACTGGGTCAGATATAAGATTCCGTTGGGAAGATGTAGATTTCAATTGGCGCTTCCTTACAAAGCTGTGGAATGCAGCAAGGTTTATAATGTTAGAGGCTGGCACTGATGTACGTTTTGATAAGGAGCCAAAACTGAGATTGCTCGATAAATGGATAATATCTTTAATGGAAGAATTGACATCAAAAGTTACTGAAAGTATGGAAAATTTTGACTACATGAGCGCATCCACAGCTATAAGAGATTTTACGTGGCATATATTTTGTGATGATTATTTAGAGGCTGTAAAATATCGACTAAAATCAGATGATGACGATGATAAGTACGCAGCAAAATACACATTGCATGAAGTTCTCCTTAGAATACTATTGTTATTGGCACCATTCGCACCTTATATTACTGATGAGATTTACAGCAGATTTTATTCACAAACAACCGGAATAAAGAGCATACATCTAGCTAAATGGTCATCTGTGAAGGTAGAAAGAATAGATAAGGAGGCTATAATAAAGGGTGATGTAATAATTAAGGTGATTAAATCCATGCGACGAGCAAAAGCAAAGGCCAGAATACCTTTAAATGCATCGATACCTAAAGCCATTATTTATACAAGAACATATAAAGAATTATTAAGCAACCATATGCAGGACATACAAGGCACGTTAAAAATACAAAATCTAATCATAACAGGTGACGGTAATGGTGAAGAGAAAGTTGAAGGGTATCCGGAGATAGAATTCACGATAACAAAGCATTAATGACTAAAACATTGCTTTCCCTCTTATTACACCAAATTTTTCTCGCTCGATTTCTGTTTTTTTAAATGCATCACGTAACAATTGCTCATATTCAAGACTCATAATCTTACCTTTACTTTTCATAAAACGTTTCGCACTTTCTATTACTGACTCTATTTCTAGTTCAAATGCTTTTTCTTTGTCTCCTAGCCATATAGTAAACGAGGGAATGCTTCTGTCTGCTTTTGAATAAATGTGTGCAGACGCACCAATGATTTTTCCACCATAAATCGTGGTTCCAACGGAGATTTTCACGTGATCGCCCACAAAGGCACCTAACTTAGTTAAATTAGTTCTTATTTTTCGATCATAGAGGTCAACGTTTATATAACCCATTGTATTTTTTACGTTCGAAAAAACTGTTAATGCACCAACATTTACATACTCACCTATGTATGAATCTCCAATATAACTTTGATGACGAGAATTGGTGTTCATCGATATTATGCTGTTAGTGACTTCACCACCGATGATTGAATTTGAACCAATCGATGAACCTCTTATATGAGCGTGTGCAGTTATCATCACATTATCACCAATAAATGTCGGACCTTCTATGCGGCTAGGCCCCTGAATATAACACTTATCACCAATAATTATCGGACCATTTTTTGTATTAAAAATCACTGAATTCTCAACTTCTACAGAACCCATAGTATAAACATCTTTGTATTCAGTATCGTGTAATTTATTTTTCAGAAAAGCCGAATGCTGCAGCATCAGTGTTTTATTTAACACTATATAATCCCAAATGTTTTCAAACGTTCGCAGTCCTGGTATTTTTGTTACCTCACTTGTATTAATTACCCCCTTCATTATATCATTTAAAAAAGCTGATACATCATTAATTAAGTATCCAATTACTAAGGAACCATTCTCACTAAAAAATAGCTTATTCGTTGAAGGAGGATTACTTATTACTTTGTTTAGAAGCTTAATTAGCTGCTCATTAATTATAGCTCGCCCATTTATTATTATTGAATCACTACCCATCGATTCATTCCATATTTTTTGTGCTCCAAATCTAGACTTTAATTCATCCATTATTTCATTGCGCAGTGAAGCTACGAATATTTTTAATTTGTCATTAGATGAAAATGTTGAAGTAAAAAAGGACAATATGCTATAAGCACCATGAAATATTTCAAAAGATGGTTTAAGAAGAGTAAAGGGATGAAGTTGTTTTGAATCTTCAAATATTACTATGTTCATTATGAAATATAATTAGAAAGAAATATATAAACTTTGATTAAATAATGCATGTGGGTATAACATGAGAGAAAAAATCGGTGTATTAATGTTAACCATATTGATAATTCTCTACCTAATGCCCAATTCATATGCTTCACCCTCAATAATTTTGGATCTAATTAATATAGATGGAAGAAACAGCATACGTGTTAATGTTTATTTTAATTCATCTACTGATGGATACTTAGATCAGGTACAACTAATAATGAATAATACTATTATTGCTGAATGGAATGTTTATAGCAATAATTCACCGTCATCGTACATAAAGGTTATCGGTAATGTGACCGGACTTACATCCTTTAAAGCTAGAGCACACTTTAGTAAATACGGATGGATTTCTAGTGACTATTTATACATTAGCAATAATATGCTGACAACAACTACTCCACCATCATCTATAAAGGATGTCATAATGCTTTCTAGCTTTATACTCATAGGCATAGCACTGTATCTTTTATTTATTAAAAAATGGATGATTAGATTATAACTCTATAATGATAAAGGTGGTCCTCTACTCTCTTCACTCTTACCAACTTTCAAAAGTAATTGCGGTATATCCACGTTTGCACTCTTTACATACTCAACAAATTCCCCAGTATGCTTAATATCAAACTCAATTAACTTTATCATGGTTTCCCAAAGTTTCGTGTGGACTTCACGAAGCATGTCTTCAGGCATAACACTTATTATGACTGGATTTTGTAACCAATTCTCAAATCCTCTCAATGTTTTGATTGCTTGCGTACAAGCTGTTCTTGCAGCTAACATTAATGTTAATCTATCTGCCTTTTCAAAATATTTCTCGTTCTCTTTAGCTATATCGAGTAGGTTTTTCTGCTCATTTATCCAATCAGTCATACTTCTTATGAAACCAGGTCCCAGGATACTCAATTTTTTTAACCCCATATTTATTAAAATAAGGTTACCTATTACCTTTTCTATCCCAACACTTTTAGACTTTCGATGACATATTTTAACCTTAAGTTCAAAGTTGGAATTTTTTAAAGGCTAAATATTTAAAGTGGTCAACGAATCCAATGGTAAATAATGCTGGAAAGACTAGGGCGAAAAGAACCTGGTCTGGTGAAAGTGAAGGAATTATTATGCCGTATATGCCCAACAATGTGAATCCAATTATCACAGCTATAATAGATGCAATCAATTCCTTGCCGGGCTTTGAAGACCAAAAATGTCTTCTTTCTCTTACAATGTACACTCTAAATTGGCTGTTAAAAATGAGCACCAACATTATAAAAGTGCGCAGTCTTTCCAACCCTAGCTGAAAATAAATTTTTCCTATTACCATTGCAGTAACGTCTTCAACAACCAAGAGTAAACTAACTACAAGAGATGCCAATGTAATGTTTTTGACATTCCACTTGTTTGGATTACTTGTGTGTTTCACGTTATCAGTTGCCAGTGACATTGTTGAAAAATCGTTTGCAAAAATTAGTAGTGTCATACCTAATAGGCTGAGAACAACGTCATGTAACCAGAAAAATCCAAGCGTCAATAAAGTGATGAATTCTATTACTTTACTAATTTTATTTATGACCCACGTTAGCATTCGTTGGTATACCTGTCTGCTTATTTTTATCGCGCCAACAATCACTTTCAAGCCTTCTTCGGTTAAAACAACACTGGCAGAGGCTTTCGCCACATCTGTCGAGTTACTCACAGCTATTCCCATTTCCGCTTGTTTAAGTGCAGGCGCATCGTTAACTCCGTCACCAGTCATTCCAACCATATGTCCATTCGATTGCAAAAGTTTCACTATCTCATATTTATCTTCGGGATATACCTCAGCAAAACCATCATACTTCTCGACAATTTTTGTTCTCTCTGCTTCATTTAGGGCTTCAAGTTCAGCTATTGGAATGATTCTATCACCGATTGAGGCTTGAGAAGCTATCTCTTTGGCAATATTGATATTATCGCCTGTAAGCATCATGGGCTTTATGCCAAGCGCTTTAATCTCCTCCACCATCATTTTTGAATCTGGTCTTATAGGGTCGGCCAAAGCTAAGAGCCCCATAAACATGAGTTTGTCTAAATCTTTGTCATTCGATTTTGCCACTGCTAAAGTTCTGTATCCTTTGTGGGATAACTCTTCTAACACCTTGCTTACTTCTTGTTGTATTTCATCTGCGTTCTTGCATAGAGCTAAAATTATTTGGGGTGCACCTTTAACGGCTTTAAAACGTATTTCTTTGCTCTCAATAATGGCCTCGGATCTTTTAATGGTTGGGTTGAAAGGCGTGTAGGAGACTCGTTTATATGAATTGAGATCAACGGCTAGCGATTTTGCGTAGTTTATAACTGCTAAATCTATTATGTCCTTGCTTTCTTCTTCAGACGCCAAAGCTGCTATTGATATTACATCTTCTCTTGTATACTTAAAAAAGGGTATGACTTCAGCAACTGAGAGCTTGTTTTGTGTTATTGTGCCTGTTTTATCCAAACAGACTACGTCTATTGAAGCTGCATCTTCAACAGAATCAAGACGGGTCACTAGAGCTCCTTCTTTTGCAAGCTCAATAGCACCAACAGCTTGAACTATGGTGAGTACTGCTGGTAATGCCACTGGAATGGCGCCCATTAGGAAGATAACTGCAAACGTCAGTATGGATAGAAAGCTTATATTTAAAAGCAAGGCATATGCTGAAGTTAAAATCAACGCCACTATTGCAACGTACATCATATACTTAGTAATAGACATTATTATTTCTTCTTGATGAGATTTTGGTTTAGCTGCTTTGACTAATTCAGCGGTTCTTCCGAAATACGTGTTTGCTCCAGTATTAACCACAACACACTTGGCTTCGCCTGTCGTCACTATAGAACTCGAGTAAATAATATCTGAAGGACCTAAATTCACTGGTAAAGATTCTCCTGTTAAAGCTGATTGGTCAACAGAAAGTTCACCGCTAACTACTTTGGCATCTGCAGGCACTAAGTCGCCAAGTCTTACTAGTATAATATCTCCTGGAACAATTTCTTTAGCATCTTTTAATATCCATTTTCCTTCACGCAACACCTTCGCTTTTATCGCTAGCCTCTTTTTTAAAAACTGCAACGCCTTTTGTGAACGATGTGAATGTATGAAACCTATGACAACGTTTATGGTGAGTAAAACAAAAATTATGATAGCTTCAAGGTAATGACCGAGAATATATGAGAGGATGATGGCTAATTCCAGTAGCCAAGGCATAGGACCCCAATAACGTTTAAGAAAATCTATGAAGGGATTCTTCTTTTCTTCCACTATCTCATTGTATCCAAACTTTTCTATTCGATTTTTTGCTTCAGCCTCTGTAAGCCCCTGCATAGATGTTTCTAATATTTTGAGTGTTTCTTCGATGGACAATTGCTTAAACTCAGAAGTGCTCTTTATCTTGGTAACCATGTTCCCTCCCTGAAATCAGTAAAATGATAGTATCGTATAAATGTTTAGACGTCTCTTATCTGTGAAAGTTACAGTTATGCCGGATACGCCTCTTTCAGCAGTTTCAGAATAGATGTGTTTAAATATTGGTAGATATAGGAGAATATTGATGTCCGAAAAGCTCTATACAATCAAGGAGGCGAAGAAGCTTCTTGGAGTCACCACCTGGACCATTCAGCAATGGGATAGGCAGGGCAAGATTAGGTGTGTTAGAACCCTTGGAGGACGCAAGAGGATCCCTGAGAGCGAAATAAAACGCATCCTTGGTTTAAGAGAGGAAAGAATTATCGTAGGCATGAGAAGCCGTAAGTATAGGGAGGTTGTTGAAGGTGTCAGGAACCTTGTTGGTTAAAGCATACTCGATACCGCATAACCTTGAGGTAAGTGAGCTTATAGAGGATTACATGTGTCTCCTGAATGCTATTCTGGACGATCTCTGGGGGAGCATGATGTGGGAGAGGGAGGACAGGAGGATCATACCGCTTCTCAGGAAGGACAGGGGCTTCAGGAGGGAGCTCAGGGACAGGCATCTCGGGGGATGGACCTATTCCAAGCACTACGTGGACTCAGCGATAAAACAGGCTTATTCTGTGCTTGAATCGTGGAGGAAAAGATATCTACGTGGGCGGGCTGGAAGAAGAAGGCCTGAGTTGAAGAGGAAATTCGTTAGAGTTAAGGAAACCCTCTACAGCTACAGGGATGGAATTCTCAAGATTTCAGTGAAACCCTATGAAGAAAGCGTGACCGTAGATTTGAGGAAGACGTGGTGCTGGGATAGGATTAGGGGATTAGAGCTCGGCGAACTCATACTCAAGCAGAACAGGCTCATAGTAACCGTTAGAAAGGATGTGGAACTGAAGGTCCAGAACCCGATAGCATGGGACGTAAACCTCTTGACTTTGGATGGTTATGATGGTGAAACCCACCACTCGATAAGCTTGAAGGAAATTTACACTATCCACAGGACGTACGAGCTGAAGAGAAGGGTCATCCAGAAGCTACCCGGAAAAACGAGGAAGAAGCTCCTGGAGAAGTACCGCTCGAGGGAGAGGAACAGGGTTGACGACGCGCTGCACAAGCTGGCTAAACAGTTATCCAACAGGACAAACGTCTTCGAGGACCTGAGGGGGTTCAAGGAAAGGATTGCTAGGACGAAGAGTAGGAGCATGAACAGGCAGAACAGCAAGCACGACTACATCAAACTACAAAAGTACGTGGAATACAAATCTGCGTGGAACGGTTATGCTACCATATATGTGAAGGCGAAGGGCACCTCGAAGACCTGCTCCAAATGCGGGTACTACAACAAAGACCTAAGAGGAGCAGTCTTCAAGTGCCCAAAATGCGGACTTGTAATCGATAGGCAGAAGAATGCATCAATAAACATTTGGAAAACGTTCCTTAGGATGTTGGGATTCATGGGTTCACCCCGAAAGGAGCAGAGCTCGATGAGTCCTCCAATGAACCCTGAGGAGGACAAGAGGGATGAGGCTCAAGAACTAAGTATGGAATCCATACATATCCATACTTAATTCAGAACCCTATCAGACTTCATAAACCAATAAAAAATAAACAACGTCAGCATTTATAATTTACTGGTAAATTAGTGCGGGGGGTGGGATTTGAACCCACGATGGCCTTAGCCACGGGATTTCTTCTTAAACCCCTTCATGATAGATCTTAAGTCCCGCCCCTTCGTCCTATCTCGGGCACCCCCGCCCACTATGAATTCTTTACTAATAACTTTTATAAAAATATTCCCAAACATATTCTAATGTAAGCCATCTTACCTTCAGCAATGAGACAAATCACATGAATAATTTTGCTTTTAAATACGGTTCTTACTTACTGGGTTCTGAGTTAAGTAGGAATATATAGTGAATTGTTATTTTCATTCCTACTTAACCCTTCCCTCTCGATTAATTCGTTGAGGCGTTAAATTTATTAGGTTTATCTTAGCAGTAACTTAATGATACAAAATGAGAAGTGTTGAGAAGTTAAAGAAATTTATTAATGATCATAATATTTCAGCAGAGCTTATTGTATTAAAGGAGAGTACTAAAACTTCACACATGGCTGCTAATGCTTTAGGTTGTAGTGTTGCTGAGATTGCTAAATCAATAGTGATATTATGTAATGAACCTATGGTTATAGTAATTTCTGGTGATAAGAGGGTGGATTTGAACAAAGTATCTAAGCTGTTTAGTTGTCAAGCAAAAATGGCTGACCCTGATACTGCAAGAGAGGTTACCGGGTTTCCTGTCGGTGGTGTTCCACCGTTTGGTCATGATAAGCCTATTAAAGTATTAATAGATAGATCTGTTGAACGATTTAAGGTTGTTTATGCGGCTGGTGGTTCTCTAAATTCTATAATTAAAATACCGGTTGACGTGCTAAAACAAGTAACTGGAGGTAGTATTGTAGATGTTTCTGAATAAATTAAATGCTCCATTAATTTTATTTATTATAAAACTGATTAAGAGTTTAAAACTAAAGTATCATTAATTGATAAATGATCATTGCTATTATTGAACCCATGGTTATTGAGAGTAGATTCACAACGTGGTTATTTATAAATTTGTATCCTGAATCATGTTTTGCTATTGATCCACATTTACTATGCATGTAATATTTTGAGTACGTATGACATTTTTCACACCAATATTTTGCTTCAAGCTTGGCACCTAGAAGACTATCTAATAATGAGCCTAGTAATCCTGTTAGTGATGCCAGAATTATTATTTGCATTGGTTGCATCTGAATTAGGTTGAATAATGCTGATATAACACCTATCGATAATCCTCCTAAGATGGAAGCTAATGTTCCAAGTAATGAGATTCCTCCTGAATATCCGGGAGGAACATTTTTTGATAGGTTTGTTATTAATCTTGGTGGTGTTTTTGAAAGAACGCCTATTTCTGTTGCGGTAGTGTCTGCTGTTGCTATTGCTATGGCTCCAATGAAGCCTACAGCGATTATATCTCCTTTAATAAAACTTTCTAAAATTGCGTAAATTACTGGAATGCCACCATTAGCCAGGACATTTTTCCAATCTCTTGCACCCTCTGGATCCGCTATTCCTATACTATGTTTGTATTCTTTGCGATACTTGGTTACAATACTGCAGCACAAAAAGAAGAAAAGGACCAAAAAGAACCATCTTATGTCTCCGAACAATGTTAGCATTATTCCAATAATTGTTGCTGTCAGGAGACCCGTGTTTGTTAAGAATCTATATTTATAAGAAACTATAGCTAGCGGAGTTATTATAATCGCAAAGATTACTAATCCATGTAGATCGCTAGCTACTCCTGTCATTTGTTACAAAGTGTGTGCCAAAGTATAAAAACATTTCTTTTTATGTATTATACATTGATATAATAATTCATACAGAAATATTTTAATAAAATCCAAATTTTTATAAATTATAAAGAAATTTTTATGTCAAGTTAAAAGACTGTCACTGATTTTGCGAGGTTTCTGGGCTTGTCAGGATTAAAACCTCTTTTTACAGCTAAATGGTAAGCAAGTAGTTGCAGTGGTACGATTCGAAGTATTGAGTCGGAAGAAGGGTCTCCTATGGTAGGTGTGTTAATGGTAATGTCTGAAAATGCATTTCTATTACCTATAAGGATTATTTGTGCACCTCTTGCTTTCATCTCCATTATATTTCCTGACATCTCATCGAAATTTTCATCAGGGGGATCTATAAATATGCAGGGGAAGTTGTTGTTCACTAAAGCTATTGGACCATGTTTTGATTCGCCAGCTGGGTATGATTCTGCATGAACATAACTAACCTCTTTTATCTTTAAGGCTCCTTCCATAGCCAGTGGTACTCCGAGCCCTCTACTGAGGACATAACAGCTTTCACAATTCTTTATTTCTTGTGCCAGTATCTCAGTTTCTTGATCTATTGAGGGCAGTATTTTTTCAAGAATGTGTGATACGTTGATCAAATTTTGTAAATGTTTTTTGAATGTGTCATTGTCAGATATTCTTGCTGAAATTAGATCTAGTATTGTGATTTCTGAAATGAATGTTTTTGTCGCTGCCACACCTATTTCTGGACCAGCCAGCATTGGTATATAATCGTTCACAAGTCTGGTTAATGTCGAACCGATGACATTTACTATTCCATAGGATTTTACTCCTAAATACGCTGCTCTCTTTACTGCGGTAAGAACGTCCATAGTTTCTCCTGATTGTGATATAGCTATTATTAGATCGTTTGAAGATAGTGAAGGTAATATATATCTATTAAACTCAGATGCTATTACTGGATACAACATAATTCTGTTTGCTTGTGAAAATAAGTAAGAGCCATAGAGCGCAGCATGGTAACTTGTACCACTTGCAATAATATATATGCGGTTTGCCTTTAATAGGTTAACGACCAGCTTGTCTAATGTACTGGCTTTTATGTTTAGAGCATTCCTTATTACAACGGGTTCCTCGTAAATTTCTTTGAGCATAAAATGCTTATACGCGCCCCTATTTGTTATCTCAACACCCCAATTAATAATCATAGGTTTTCTGTTTACTGGATGTCCATCAAAGCTCATTATTACATATGAGTCCTTTGTGAGTATTGATATCTCATCGTCCTCTAATGGAACAATTTTGTTTGCGTATTTCAAGAGAGTTGGAATATCTGAGGAGCAGTATAATGCCTTGTCTGAGATTCCTATGTAGAGCGGGCTTTCTTTTTTCATACAAACAATTTTATCAGGTTCACTAGCATAGATGACTGCTATCGCAAAAGAACCGCTTAACTTTTTAGCAGTTTTTAATATTGCGTTAGTGAACGAGTCTGTTTTCATGTATTCCTCTATCAGATGCGCAACTGTTTCTGTATCGGTATCCGAAAGAAATTGATGACCCAAATCTTCGAGTTCTTTACGAAGCAGATAGTAATTATATATAATACCGTTATGCACAACCGCGATTTTACCTGTACATTCAGTGTGGGGATGGGCATTGTAATCTGTCGGAGGCCCGTGCGTCGCCCATCTAGTATGTCCAATTCCAATTTCGCCATCAATTCCATCAAAGTTTAATTTGTAAATTAGGTCATCTATTTTCCCGGATGATTTATTAACTACGAGCTTTTTATCGTTAATGAAAGCAACACCCACGGAATCATAACCTCTATACTCAAGATTTTTTAGTGCTTCATAGAGAAAAGTGCCAAGCTTCACATTATTATTCCCTATTACACCAATAATACCGCACACGCCAAATCTAAAATATTATTAGCGTGAATAGTAAATATATTACATGCTTTCTAACGGTTTTACACCTAATAAGTGAAAAACGTTACGAGCCACTCGTGTAAAACTATCCACAACTGCAAGACGCGTACTTCTCAATGGTTCGTTTTCCTTTAAGACTGGACACTTTTCATAAAATTTGTTAAAACTATTAGACAATTCGTATATGTAAACAGCGAGATTTTGGGGTTCTAAATTTATCGCTGCATCTCTTACTACTATGGGAAATTTACTGATCATCTTAATCAGTGTTTTTTCTTCTTCTGTGATGAGAAGTTTAGGATCAAATAATTTGATATCATACATATTGGCCTTTCTTAAAATACTTCGCGCTCGGGCATAGGTGTACTGCAAATACGGCCCAGTATCTCCTTCGAGTTTGAGTGCTTCGTTTATATCAAAAACGATTAACCTATTCCTATCAGCTTTAATTAATTGATATCTTAACGCAGAAACGGCTATATCTTCAGCTACTTCATTCAACCATGATTCGCTAGCGTTGGGGTTACGTTTTTTGCTCTCTTCCTTCGCGCGTTCTTTTAATCTGTCCAGAACATCGTCTACGTTGAAGTAAATTCCATGTCTACCTGACATATGAACTATCTTTGATTCTATGTCTTTAGCGCCCATCATTATTGCGGTTTCTCTGCTTAATGCTACAACTTCATAACTGTAATGCAAGTACTTTTTAGCTAACTCTGGTCCTCCGAGAGCGTTTAAAATAATATTGATGACTTCCTGAAGACGGCTTTGCCTCACATCTATTACAGAAATTGCTAAATCTGAGCCTTTAAAATCTGGATGCGATGTTTCTGAATTTTTAAGGCTTGTTGACCACAATGCTTCACCATTAGGTTGTTTTTCTAGATAAACTTTATAAGAAAAGTCTTTGCTTAATAATCCAACTTTCCACATAGCGTAAGGCAAGTCTTTTGCTATATATGTGAGCGTTCCATCAGATCTCACAACAATCTTGTCTGTTTCCTTTGCGAATCTAGGAATGTGCCTAAGTCTTATTACCCAGCATCCTTTGTACTCACCCTCTGTTTCATAAACTACGAGATTCTTAGATTTTAGCAGGTTAAAAACTTCCTCCCATAATCCTGTTTTGACGATATCGCTCTCCCAATTCAGAAGATCGAAATGTGCTCCTAATCTCCAGCAAGTTTTCAATTGATCAGCTAAGACGCGTTCAGCAATATTTTTAGTAAAGTTGGCAATTTCATTGTTACCCACTTCAATCATTCTTAGAACCTCCGCTCTGTATTTTTCTAGTTCAGGATTTTCTTCATAGCTTTTATTTACCTTAACATACACCTCATCACCACAGTATTTATCAAAACGCATACCTGCTGGTGGCTCTGGATTAAATCCTAAATATCTAAAGCCCACAACAACGTCAGCAATTTGTGTTCCTGTATCATCAATATAATTCAACACATAAACTTTATGCCCAGTAAAACGAAGTAGTCTTGCAAGCGAATCTCCTAGGCATGTATTTCTGGCATGTCCTATGTGCATTGCTTTGTTAGGATTTACATTCGTATGTTCTATGAGAACCTTTTTATTATGACCTAAATTAAGAGCTCCATATTTATTATCCTCTGTTAGCACTCTGAATATTGTTGCTAGTGTAAATTTTTCAAAGTTTATCTTAAAATTAAGAAACCCATCAATTGCGTTCACATCCGCTATAAGACTTTCAGTTGTCAAGCTTTCTCTAATTTTCTTTGCTATCTCTTCAGCAAGTTCTTTAGGATTTTTATTCATTTTCTTGGAGATGCGAAAGCATATGCTTGAGGCTAAGTCTCCAAACTCAGATCTTGGTGGCTCTTTTAAATCAAACTCCCCTAAATCACCTAGTTGAGCCCTTAATAGTTTTTTCGCTTCTTCTTCCAGTAAATCGAATGCCACACCATTCTAATAATTTACTATGTTGTATAAAATCTTAACAGATGAGATTATGAGAAAAACTCAAGTAAACATGAAATTTTGTCAGAGCTGCATGGGTCGGTCATTGCTGAGCTCCCCCCTTTCAAGCTTCATCATGTAATATTATTTAGTGCAGAGAAGCTTAAATATTTATTGATTTTAAAGTAGGTAGATCGGCATGATCTCTAGAACAAGGATAATAACATTAATGTTACTAAGTATAGCAGCGACATTGTTCACAATGATAATAGAGTTTGATCAACTTAATTCGATCCTAGAATATTGGAAAAATATAATATCAGCAGGATTTAATGGCATCTTTCCATAGGTGATTAAAAATGTCAAAAAATATATCAAAAAGGTTCATTAATTTTAGCATTAATCAACGAAATTACATAGTATTACGCGTGATACGTTTTTCAGCCCAACTGATCTTCTTATTTGTCGTAAATCTCGCCCTAGGACCGTATCCAGTGCCATTACCAGTTCTTGGACTTTCAGCACCATGGAGTACGTTTCCTGGTGTGTTTGAGCTACTACAGATTATGATTGCTTTACTAGTGGTTCCGATAATCCCTATAATAACTCTGATACTATCAAACATATTCTTGGGTCGTATATTTTGTGGTTGGGTGTGTCCTTTTGGTTTCGCTCAAGATATAGTAGCAGTGGTATCAAACGCTCAGCGAAAAATAAATCCTAAAACTCATGCATCACTGCATAAAATTAGATGGATAATACTAATTCTAACACTAATGTTTAGCTTTATATTTGCATATATAAATTCAAGAGGGTTATTAAGTACATATGAAACATACTTAGGAAAAGCATTCGTTCTCACACCGTATAACGCATTCTCGCCTGACACACTGATCTTTTCGACGATACCGTTAAGCATTCTCCTAGGGTTTCCTAGTGATATATTAAAAGGTGCGCAATATTTAGTAGGAAATGGTGTTCTACTAATGAGGTTCATTATAATGGTGATAGTATTAATAGGAATGGCCAAAGTGGAACGTTTTTGGTGTCGCTATGGTTGTCCTATAGGATTACTTAATGGTATTGTTTCAAAGTATTCTGTATTTGGAATATACAAGTATCCTGAACGCTGTGATAATTGTGGAGCATGTAATAGAGTATGTCCCGTTCAAATAGATATTGAAGGTGCTGGTTTAGGACGTATAGACTACTTTGAATGTGTCTCATGTATGCAGTGTGTATTTGTGTGCGACAGAAAAGCTTTAAAAATATCTCACAGATCATAATTGTTTATTTTTAGCTTCTTACGCATAATTATACCATAGTCTTCATACCCACTATTTTTATAAAAACGTATAGCATCAGCATCTTTTAATACTGATAAGCGAACTTCTAAAAAACCTTTAGAGAGAGCTATGTCCTCTGCTTTTTTCAAAAGTAACGTCCCAATCCCCTTGCCACGCCACTCTTTTCTTACATAGAGATCAGTCAACACAGCATAACCAAAAACTCTTAAGATTGGAACTAAATTGCTAAGTTCAATTATGGCATAACCTATTATAAGATCTTTATAATGTGCTATCAATACCTGACATGGATCTTCCGCAATGAGTAACGCAACATGGTTTAGCCATATTTTTAATGCAGTAGATGGATCTGATAAAGATAGGTCCAGCTCTTTAATCATGCTCATCCAAAGTATGCCTAAGTTCTTCAGATCAGAGGTCTCAGCACATCTAATATGAATATCCATATATTAACACCATTTCACATTAATTCATGCAATCCTTGTGCACTCTTCATAGAAAGAAGTTTACTGGTCGCATTTATTACACCTAAATCTCTATTATATTCTATCAAACCCCTTGATTCTAATTCTTTTAATACTTTGTCAATGTTATGTATTTTATTACCTAACTCTAATCGGAACCTGATTTCACCAACACTAAAATACTTCCGAAGATAGTTGATAGCAGTCTCTAGCTCTTTTTCTAGTATACTGTCTATCTGTTGAACTTTCTCTGCTTTTTGAACTTGCTCTTGGACGGGTTGTTTAAGAATAACTTCTCTTGGAAGCTGAAATAGTGGATCTGAACTAGGCCATATACCAATTTGTACTATCTTACCCAATTTTTCTGCTTCAGATAATAATGCATAAAGCACAAGCATACTACCACCTTTATTTTTGATCCAGTCCAGAAGATGCTCAATAGAAACACGACCGTTATTATCCTTTAAAATCTTTAATAGCTCATCCAAATATTTACTATTTATTTGAGCATTCCTTGACACGCGCACCACAATATTTATTTCACCAAACAAATATGAATACTTAAGCACTATGGCAAATGAAAGATGTTTAAAAAATAAGCAAGAAATATTAAATCTAATTAAGCAGATTAAATATTCAATAGATCAATTAGCAAACGATGGGATACTAAATTCAGAAGGCAGAAAAATGAAGTGGATTCTCATCCGTAAATTATTGGCAATCCCAGAAACAAAAATATACGTACAGCGTTTAAAAAAATCAGATCATGAACAAAGTTTTTTAGATGCAATAAAAGAAATTGAGCATTATTTATTAGAAAATTCATAACGATTTAAAAGAATTTGGGACGCGGAATCTCAGATTTTTTAGGTGGCATTATGTAAAGATATAACCTATGAACTCTACCGTTCTCTTCTTTAAACTCCTCTGAATAATTTGGCATCCATCCTGGTACTTCGAAATCATGCGATATCACTCTTACACCTGGACGCAATTCCTTTTCTAACTTAGGTCTAATGCGTTCATTTACACTAGTTAAAAGATACATGGTAACAACACTGGCTTTGCTTATATCAGCCTCAAAGATATTACCATGCATGATCGTAACTTTATCATCAAGACCTAAACTCTTGATCTTACTCTCAATATTAGATACAAATTCTTTACGTATTTCTATTCCAACCGCGTGTGCACTAAAGAGTGTTGCTGCAGTTATTATTATACGTCCATCCCCTGCCCCGAGATCATAGACAAGATCACCAGGTTTTACTCCTGCGATTTCAAGCATACGTTTCACCACAGGTTCTGGTGTAGGAACAAAGGGCACATCTGGTATATAACTCATCCCCACACACCTATCAAGTATTTTTCCAAGTTACCATATATATTTAGCGTTACAGAAAAATTCAGCAAAAAACCTAGAACCTTAATTCTGGGATGAATTATATTTCTCCTTGTATATAAAGTTAGCCAGAAAACCCACGCGTTTTAACCGTGGGATGAATGGTGCAAAATTTAATGAGTCCCTCAAAGTAATCGATCTTGGATGTTCCGTGCAGAAGGATGTTCGGTTGACGGTTGAGTCAACACAGCCCATAGGGTAATGGGCTCTATGGGATGGCGGAGCTGTGAGCCCCGCAAACCAGCAGATGTGACTGGAAGCGTAAAGCTCCAGGCGAACGTTGGAAGCTCCCGGCTTCAGCCGTGGAGAAGCTCACTAACAGACTTAAGCTAAGTATTTAGCTTAAGCTAAGTATTTAGATATAACGCTCTTGGACGAGTGGTTTAACAATCAAGCGGGAGCTAGGTCGCTTACTCTAAGAGTGCTCTTGATAGTGCCCAGGGATGAAGCAAGTTGGATTCTTGAAGTCATGATGAAGTTAGAAAAATTGTACATATATTTTTAACCAATTTTTCCCAGTACATATTTTTCTGTAAGCTCGTTTTTTGGGTTTGTGAATATTTTGCTGGTCAGTCCCCATTCTATGATTTTTCCTTGATAAAGGAATGCTACGTAGTCTGAGACTCTAGCAGCTTGTTGCGAATTATGCGTAACTAGAACTATAGTTATATCATTTTTTAGGTTGATCATAAGTTCTTCGATTTTCCTGGCTCCGACCACATCTATCATTGACACTGGCTCGTCCATAAGTAATACATCTGGTTTTAGAGCTAAAGCCCTAGCAATTACTAATCGTTGTTGCTGTCCTCCTGATAGCTTGCCAGCCTTCATCTTTAAGTTATCTTTTACCTCATCCCATAAGACGGCTTTTCTTAAAGCGTCTTCGACGATTTGATCGATTTCTTCTCTTTTTCTTGCTATCTTATTGGCTTTTACTGCGAATGCTATATTGTCATAAATGCTCATGTGAGGAAATGGATTTGGTTGTTGAAAGACCATACCGATTCTTCTCCTAACTTCTGTTGCAGGTATTTCGTAAATGTTTTTTCCATCGAGAAATATTCTGCCCTCGATTCTTGCATCAGGATTAAGTTCGATTAACCTGTTAAAAACTCTCAGTAATGTTGATTTACCAGAACCTGATGGGCCCATGATTGCAAAAATTGTATTTCTAGGTATGCTGATATTTATGTTCTCTAGTACATGAATCTCTTTGTACCAAACATTACAGTTCTCTACTTTTAGTATAGGGTTATTAATTTCAATTGGCGGGTCATCTTCGCCCATCTTCCTCATCTCCGTGCTACAATAATTTTACTGAATATGAAAATGATCAAAATAATTAACATGAGCACAAATGCTGCGCCCCACGCAACTGTATGCCAGTTTTCATACGGACTAAAGGCATAAACATATATTAAAACTGGGATTGCTGACACCGGGCTAGTTGGTGATGTTAAATAGAGATTGAATGACGTAGTTGTTGTAAAGAGAAGCGGTGCAGTTTCACCTGCAATTTTTGCAAGACCTATAAGAAAACCTGTAAGTATACCGCTTTTTCCAGCACTGATTAATACTCTGATTACGTCCTTAGTTGTGAATCCAAGAGCATATGAAGCTTCCATAAACTTTTCTTTAGGAATTTTAAGAGACTCTGAAACTTGTATAGTGACATATGGTATCATAATTATTGAAAGAGCTATACTACCTGCGATCGCTGAAGCTCCAAAATTTAATCCTACAACAACTACAAGGAAAACTGTAATACCTATTATGATTGTTGGGAATTCCACCATAATTTCAACTAAAGCTCTGCCGAATTTAGCTAAAAATGATCTAGGATTAAGAGCCATGTATATTCCTGCAAAAAGACCTATAGGTCCAGCTATTAACGTTCCAATACCTACCATAAATAGTGTTCCTTCAAGTACCGTGCCTATGCCACCAATACCTTCTCCAGGCAGAGGAGGTGGTTCTATTAAGAAAGCAATTCCACGCTGAATTACTACCGGCAACCCATTTTTTACTACATCAAAAAGAATCCAAAAGAATGGAATAAGCACTATGACTGTCCCAATACCTGTAAGAAACATTATTAGTATGTCTCTGAATCTCATTTAATCACCTCTTAATATAATGAACTTTGTGATTGTGATCATAAACATTCCTATGATAAAAAGTAAAAGAGCTAAAGCAAAAAGCGCTGAGGCTTGAAGTGATGGATAATATGCTGATCCAAATTGATTGACTATTAGTGCTGGTATGGTGTATCCTGGAGCAAGGATGCTTGGTGTGATATTTAACACATTGCCGACCGTGAGAGAAACAGCAACAGTCTCGCCTATTCCACGTCCAAAGGCTAATACAAGAGACCCAACTATGGAACTTTTAGCATACTTGATATTAATTTTTATTACCTCCCATTTACCTAAACCTAGAGCATAAACACCCTCTTTTATGTTCTCAGGAACCTGAGCATAAACCTCTCTTATTAGAGATGAAGCAAATGGTGTTACCATTATACTAAGTAATATGCCTGCTAAAAGAAAGCTCGGCCCATAAGGTGGTGTTGAGAATAAAGGTATCCACGAAAAATTCTCATACAACCATCTAAAGAACGTATCTTTTAATAGAATTGATAGTTCATAAAGCCCCCAAAATCCATATATCACTGTAGGGAATGACGCCATCAAATCCGTAACATTTATGAAAAGAGGTCTCATTTGCTTGGGGGCGTATTCATTTAAAAATATTGCTAATGATAATGAAAGAGGTAAACTAATAACAGTTGCTATTGAGACAACAACAATACTACCATAAATAGCCGCTAAACCACCGTAAATGTCACGAGTTGGGTCCCACACACTAGAAGTGTATACAGCAATACCCTTCTTGAAAAATACATCAGAAGCTGCGAAAACTAAAGAAATTATTACACTACCAACCAAAAGAAAAATCAGAAAAATAGGTAGAGAATACAAGTATGAAAAATTAATTTTATTTGAGTTTATTCTAAAAAAGTTCATTTCTATCACTGTTATGATTTTGTCTGTAACATTGTATAAACCGGTTTACCATTAACTGTAATCTCATTTAATCCATTATTTATTACATAATTAATTATATTGTCAGGTAATGGTAGATAACCATTCAGAACACTTTGTTGATGTGATAGAATATACTTAAGGAAGAGATACAACGCCATGGCTTTATTTTGATCTTGATAATCTTTCTTAATAATTAAATAACTAAATGATACTATCGGATAGGCATTTTTTCCGGGAATGTCCAATAATAAGCTAGAACCGCTTGACCAATCTTCAGTAGGTTTTGGTAGTTTAGAGAGATCTACATTATTCAGCGCAGCTATTACAGTATCCTTTGTAAGTGGCACAAAATATCCATCGTGATTCTTTAACCATGCTGTCTGAAGATTATTAAGTATTGCATACTGATACTCTACATAGCCAATAGAATACTTATTTTGCACAACATAAGCTGTTACCCCTTCGTTTCCCTTTCCTCCCAAACCATTTCCTAAACTATCAACAGGCCAATTAACAGTATAGCCAGCTCCAACGTTCCATACATCGCTAGCAGCTTTTTGCAGATAAAGCGTGAAAACGAACGTCGTTCCGCTGCCATCACTTCTATGAACGGCTATTATTTTTTCATGTGGGAAATGGAATCCAGGATTTATACTAGCTATTGATGAATCATCCCAGTATTGAATCTTTCCAGTATATATTTTTGCTATGACTTCTGCGGTCATATTTAATATACCAGTGAAGCTTGGTAGATTGTATACCATACCTATTGAGCCAACAACGTCTGGGATAGTTATAATTGCTCCATATCTTTGTACTGCTTGATTCCATAAATCATTAGGAAGTGGAACATCGCTTGCACCTATATCATATACTCCTTGCAGAAAACGTGACGCGCCTGTACCACTACCAACAGAATCATAAGTAACACTTATCGAAGGATAATCGCGAGAGAAATCTTGTATCCACTTCTGCATCTGAGGATTTACAAACGTAGAACCTCCCGCTCTTATTGTTGCTACTACAGCACTAGTTGTAGTACTAGACGTATTAGGTGTCATATATCTTGCATATATAATACCTGTGACCACTACTATTAGAATTATGATTATACCTATATAAATTATTTTCGTAACTGCAATTTTTGCTTTTCTATTTTGCAATATTTCTCACCGATTATCAACAAAAAATTAATCAAATAAATATGATGAATGAAATCTATATAGTGATATATAATTTTTTGTTTTTGACTCCTTCAGTATTTATACTATAAAAACTATGAGAGATGAAACCTAGCCTTAAAAATAAAAAAGTAAGTTATTTTGGTTAATGCTCTTTTTGAAGTATTATTACTTCTACATTTTTTACTAATCCTTTAAATCTGTTAGCGTCTGAGATACTACCTACGATCGACCCATAGTGCATTGGTATAGCAACTTTTGGTTTAATGGTTTTTACGGCTTCGGCGGCCTCATCAGCAGTCATTACATAAGTTCCACTTACAGGAATTAATGCAATATCAGGTTGTAGATCTTTCATTTCAGGTATTAAATCAGTATCTCCTGCATGATAGATCTTCACTCCATCAAACATTACAATATAGCCAACTCTCCCATCTTCTTTAGGATGGAATACTCTCCCAGGGCTCCTAAACTTATTTACATTATATGCAGGTATTGCATTGATCTCTATGTTCTCAACATTTATTTTATCACCAGGTTTAACTAGCTTTATCTCTTTTACTTTTAATCCTTTTAAGTCGTTACCACAAATTGAGGGCGCCACGATTACAGTATGCTGATCAGCAATTTTCTTAATATCGCCAATACTCATGTGATCAAAATGCTCATGGGTTATAAGAATTATATCAGCTTTATCTCTACCCGAAATCTCATAAGGATCAAAATAGATTACTTTACTGTTTTTTAACCTAAATGCATCGTGACCAAGCCAACTAATCTTTACGTTACCATAAGTGTATGGCATCTGTTCTCATTAATATATTCTCACTGGCAATATTTAAACTATCTTCCAGAAGACTTTATACGATATGAGAATGTGTGGCGCCCCGTCCGAGATTTGTTCGCATCTACTTTGAACTCGGGCCTGGCGGGTGACAGCCGCCAATGCTACCGGGCTGCACCAACGGGGCGCCTAAAAGAATGAATATTTTAGAAGATTTAAGCATTTCTACCTGTTATCCCTAATTCGTTCGTCATGTATTAAAAGACGGAGGAGTACAGAATTAAAGTATTGTTGAAGTGAACAAACATAAAATATCAAGCACAAGACCAAGATACCTAGAAAGGCAATGAATGACAGATCAATGAAAACTTTAGAAGCAAGAATCTCCTGACTTCAGTCGCGGAGAGTGTCAATGTTCTTTATCACAAAAAGTTTAAGTTTTTGCTTCTCTATTGTGATATTAATTTTTAGATTGAGTTTCGATATCTTTTTTAATATAGTGTTGATATTTTTAGTAGTAGCATGTGAGGCGATAAAACGATGTCCAAGGAAAAAGTAATTGAGATCGGAGAGCTTGATACAATGGAATATGTAAAAGAGATATTATCATATCTTCATGAGGGAATAAGTGATGTTACTGTGAGAGGTACTGGGTTTAATATTTCAAAAGCAGTTGATGTTGTCCTAATTGCGCGCAACAAATTCATGTCAACATTGGTAGTAGAAGGTATTAATATTGGTACAACTTATGTAACATTGTCAAGTGGCAAGACTGTACCAAGAAGCTGGATCAGTATACATGTGAAAAAGGAGGTGGCAGGGACTGAAGGGCCCGGTATGTAAAGTGTGCGCAATGAGTGGTGTGTTATGTCAGGTAGATGAGGAAAGATACAGAAGTGGTTTGGTTAATGATGACGATATTAATCTTACTAAACACCTTTTTCTAATTGAACATCAATATCCCGAACTTAAGGATCTTATCTTTCTCAAAAGTTATAGAGTAAAAAATATAGATGGGGGAGATGTTATTATTGTTTTAGTTCATCATCCTCAACTACTCAACAGCTTATTTTTATCAACTCTTTCAAAACAGTTAACTAATAAAATGGGTGTTGATGTAAAGGTCGTCGAGCAGTCTAAGAATATAAAGAAGATGATTTCTCAAATTCTTGATCCTGCACAAGTATATGGCGTTAGTATCATGTGGCTTCCTGATGGAAGTGTTGAATACGATGTAATGATACATAAGAGAGAACTGAGAAAAGTCACCATTGATTTAGAAGATCTGAGAAGAGTTTTTAAGGATATGATTCATGAGTCTATAAGATTTACTCTAATATAAGTGGAGAGGATTAATGTGAGAAGAGAGAGAACGTTAATATCCGAAATACCAGAAAAGGTTGGTTCAAACGTGACTTTATACGGTTGGGTTCATGAAGTACGAGATACTGCTAAATTTATTTTTATTATACTAAGAGATCGCAGTGGTTTTGCTCAGATCACGATTCCTAAACAAAGTAAACAGGAATTGACTGAAATGGCATTAAGACTTCATCATGAGGATGTGATAAAAGTTCAGGGAACTGTAGTTAAATCGGAGATTGCAAAACTGGGTTACGAGATTATGCCAAATAATATAAAAATTCTTTCAAGAGCAATTCATCCCCTCCCTCTTGATGTCGCTGGAAAAACACCAGCTGATCTAGACACAAAGCTTGATGCGAGATATCTCAGTCTACGATTGGCAGATAATCAAGCTATTTTTAAAATTCAAACTACAGCACTTATGGCAATGCGAGAATATTTGTGGAGAAATGGGTATATAGAGATGATAAGTCCACGTATAATAGCCTATGCTTCAGAGGGAGGAGCAGACCTTTTTACTGTTGACTATTTTAATAAAAAAGTTTTCTTGGCGCAGAGTCCTCAATTATATAAAGAAATGCTGGCTGGTGCTTTTGAAAGAGTATTCGAGATAGGCCTGTTTTACAGAGCTGAAAAATCTAGAACAACTTACCATTTAACTGAATTTGTTTCCGTTGATGTAGAGGAAGCTTTTGTGGATATGCATGAGATTGTTGAAACGCTTGAAAACCTAGTAAAATATGTCATAGAGAAAGTTAAAGAGAATAACAAAAAAGAGTTAGAAATACTAAACCATAAACTACCCTCAATTAACTCATCATTCAAACGCATCACATATGATGAGGCAGTAGAAATAGTAAAAAGCAAAGGAATCGAGATGATTTGGGGTGAGGATTTCGGAACCCCTCAGATGAAAGCTCTCGGTGAAGAATTTGCCTCACAATTTTATTTCATAATTGATTGGCCTTCACAATTAAGACCATTTTATACTAAACCAGACCCCAGAAAACCTGAAGTATGTAAAGCGTTCGACCTAATTTACGAATGGTTAGAGATAGCATCAGGATCTGAAAGAATCACAGATAAAGATTTATTCATGCAAAACCTCTTAAAAAGAGGTCTCAATCCAGCAGACTTTGAAATATTCATAAAATACTTAAGCAGTGGTGCACCACCACATGCTGGGTTTGGATTAGGATTATCACGATTAATGTTAACATTGACAGGTAAAAAGAACATTAAAGAGGTCACAATGTTTCCTAGAGACGTTGATAGACTGATACCTTGAATAAAGAATTTTCCCTACTCTAATTAAAACCATTGATCAAGTCCTGTCTGTTTTGTGGTTTTCTTTAATGACTCTTCAACCTTATTCAATGCTTTCTCAACACGTTCCAATGAAAAGTCATGTTCTTCTACTAATATTTCGATCACTTTACTTCTATCGATGGGAGACCACCTTAGCGTATAATTATCAGTAACAGCAGGTTTTAAGAAGGCTTCTCTAATGATTTGGGGTGAAACTGGAAAATGCGCTTCGGGCAAACGCTTCAAAGCATCTTCTAAATTACCGAATTGTTTAATTAGGTTATAAGCGCGCTTAGGACCAATTCCCTTTATACCATCAGGATTGTAATCTGTACCTATTAATATAGCTATATCTATCAACTGTTCTCTAGTAACCCTAAGTTGTCTTAATACATCGTCGAGGTACACTAATTCAGGTTGTACTTCTACGTATTCTTCGATTCTAGGTAGCTTACGTTTACCGCTTATTGTTAAATTTCTAACAAGTCTTGGCGCTCCATAGAGAAGAGAATCATAATCCTGGCTTGCTGATGCCCATACATCACCCTTCATGGCAAGATAAGCAGCCTGAGCTTCGCCCTCTGAAGGAGCTTGAACCCATGGAGTGCCCATTGCATCGAGCAATTTCTTTACCTCATCAACCATATCCTCCTTTAACCTAGCCGCCTGCATGGCATACATTTTCGCGGCTTTAAGATCACCAGTCTGTAATGCTTCTTCATACTTTTTAATCGCTTCTTCTTTTAGTGATTTTCTTCTAGCAATCTCCATTTCCTTTATTTCAGGTGGTTTTCCATCAAAAACGTACGCAGGTTTTATGCCTTCCTCCAGTAGGTTTATGGTTCGATAAAATATTCCGCTAAGATGACTTGTTATACGCCCGTGAGAATCCATTAAAGGTGTGCCATCAGGTTGTCTGATAACAGTTAAGAATTGATACAATGCGTTATAACCATCGATCGCAATACTTTTATCTCGTAATTGTTGTAATGTTAATGTTTTTCTTGTTATTAAATCTCCTAAATCAACCCCCATTCTCTTTACCTCCCTTAATTGCTATAGAGAAACCATCTTTCTGTGAAGCAACTTGTATAACATCGAACATTTCTAACTTCATTAACGCTTTATAAAAATCCTTCAAGGTAAAAGTTTCTCCCAATTCTGCCTTAATCATTCTCAATAGCTCTTTATCTGAAACAACCCTGCTGCTATTCTTCATTAATATCTCAACAATTGTTGTTTCAAGTTGCATAGACATTGTGACCACCTACATAAAACTTATAGGCGATGGTTTTGAAGCATATAACTGACGAGCTTTATTAACCCAATTAACATAATAGTTCACAATTTGTTCATTGATTGACGGTTTAATCTTATTCATGGCCTCAATAAAGTGCTCCATTTTCACTACAGCAGTGTTCATGTCCTCTCTTAACGCTGAGAACGCAGCCTCCCTTACCAATGCTTTCAGATCAGAACCGGTATAACCTTCCGTTCTCCTCGCTATTTCTTTTAAATCTACATCAGATGCCAACGGTGTTTTTCTTGTGTATATTTGTAATATCTCGATCCTTTCCTCCACATTAGGAGGATTAACAAGAATAATCCTATCAAATCTTCCAGGTCTTAAGAGTGCAGGGTCGATAAGATCAGGTCTGTTAGTGGCCGCAAGCACAAAAACGTAGCCTCCATTTCTAAATCCATCCATCTCAGTAAGCAATTGACTTAAAACTCTCTCACTCACACCCTCATCTGTATTTGCTCCTCTAAATGCTCCAACGGATTCCACTTCATCAAGGAACACGATACTAGGTGCTCCCATTCTAGCCTTTCTGAATACCTCTCTTATTGCCCTCTCTGATTCGCCAACCCATTTGCTGTATATTTCCGGACCGCTGATAGAAATAAAATTAAGTCCGCTCTCAGTAGCAATAGCCTTGGCAAGCATCGTTTTTCCTGTACCTGGAGCACCAACGAGCAAAATACCACGTGGCGGCTCTATGCCCATTTTCTCATAAACATGAGGATATTTAACAGGCCAAATAAGAGATTCCTCAAGTTCTCTCTTCACGGATTTAAGACCACCTATGTTACTCCATTTAACGTTCGGCACTTCTACGTATACTTCACGTAATGCGCTAGGCGTTATCGACTTTAAGGCATCCATAAAGTCCTGGTTCGTTACCACTGCTTTTTCAAGTATTTCTACAGGGATGTGATCAAGTTTAAAATCAATCTGCGGGAAGATTCTCCTTATCGCTCTCATAGCAGCTTCTCTACTAAGTGCAGCTAAATCAGCACCAACAAAACCGTGAGCAATCTCCGCTATCTTCTCCAAATTTACATCGGGAGCCAAAGGCATTCCTCTTGTGTGTATCTTTAGTATTTCTAGACGCCCTTGTTTATTTGGTACTGGAAATTCTATCTCCCTATCAAACCTTCCAGGCCTTCTAAGAGCTGGGTCAACAGCATTAATCATATTAGTAGCTCCTATTACAATAACATTACTTCTAGGTTCAAGACCATCCATAAGTGCTAGCAGCTGCGCTACAACCCTCTTCTCCACCTCGCCAGTAACCTCACTTCTTTTAGGAGCTAACGCATCAAGTTCATCGATGAAGATGATCGATGGGGCATGCTGTTTCGCACTCTCAAAAATTTCCCTTAATCTAGCCTCTGATTCACCGTAAAACTTACTCATGATTTCAGGACCATTAACGGAAATAAAGTATGCGTCAGTTTCGCTTGCAATTGCTCTGGCCAATAGAGTCTTGCCTGTGCCAGGAGGACCATAGAATAATATACCCTTCGGCGGTTCTATTCCCATTCTCTTAAATAATTCTGGATATTTCAGTGGCAACTCTATCATTTCTCTAACCTTTTCTACTACTTCTGTTAGCCCGCCTATGTCCTCATAAGATATGTGCACAGTCTTGCTTAACACACCAGTTTTTCTTGTCATTACCACGTTTGTTTCCTCAGTTACCACTACTGGTCCTTTTGGTTTTGTAGATACTACCCTGAAATATTGTGACATTCCTGGTATTTGGAATATGTCATTTTCAACGAACGGTCTTCCAATTATCTTCTTTTTAACATACTCAGTTATCTGTTGTAATGCTTCAGGATCTAAAGGTTGTTGTGTTGCGATCTTTACTGAGATTGCTGGATTAACTGTAGCAGGCCGAACTACAACCATTTCTCCTAAATTTACACCAGCATTCTTTCGTATTGTATACTCAATTCTGATTAAGCCTGAACCCTCATCCTCAGGGTATGCTGGCATAGCCATTGCAACAGTCTTGTTCTTACCTTCAAGTTCTATGAAGTCTCCACTACTTATATTAAGTCTTTCCATATCTGCTCTTCCGATCCGTGCTCTGCCTTTGTATAAGTCTCTTTGCTTAACCTCCGCTACTCTAAGCGTGATTTCTCTCCTTTCTTCAGTTAATTTTCCTTCAGACATGACTTAAAAAAGACCCTCCCAAATTCCATATATGAAATTAGTGTTCCAAAGATATAAACTCTACATCGACCTGCTCAACGCCTTGAATGGAGGAGATTGCCTCCTCCACCTTGGTAGTTCCTCCTTCATAATCATCAGGCATTGAAATATAAACATAAAGCGCATTGAGACCGAAGGCCACAGGTTTAACATCAAATGCTCTTACAGTAGTACCTATTGGTGTTCGCTTTTTAATCTCCTCCTTCAATTTCTCAAGATCCACATCGATATCGCTCGGTAAAATTCTGATCACGACTATAATGCTCCCCATGCACCTCACTCCTTATGGTCCCTCAAAACCACATTTAATGCACTTATACCTTATTGATAGTTTTCTACAATGACTACAACGCCATATGATGGTTTCACCACAATTCGGGCATACAAACTTAACACCCTTATCATACGGTGCTATAGGTCTCCTACAAGAAGTACACCTAGGTAGTTCAATAACAAATGTTGTCTCACTAGTTGTCGCCATATCCGCTCAAGTTAAATTCTACAAACTAGGATTTATACTTCTCTTTTTAATTTGTACAAACTTGACAAAAATCGAAACCAAGTTAAGTAAAAACGAGGATCCTTAAACAGATTCTTCAACAAACTACTCTGATAATCTTGATCACCATTAATAAATACTGATGCCAGATCATTCCTGAACGCAATATCAGCTAACATGGATAGAATTTCATCAGGTAAACGATTAAGCATTCTCCTAATGAATAACATACTCCACATCTCCCTCTTTAACATCATATTGCAAACACGCTCATAATCATCTAAACTTGTTAAACCACTCAACGTTAATGCAATAATGTTACCAGCAATACGACCACAACTAGTACCAAAAAGTATACCGCCACCAGTCGTAGGTTTTACCTGCCCAGCTGCATCACCAACCACCACAACATTCCCATAAACCAACCTATCTAACATACCACCAGTTATCACAACACCAGGATAAACATCAAGAGTCTTTAAACCTCTTAAACCGAGCACCGTCCCCTCAAAAAACTTAAGGGCAGACCACACATTAATTTTTCCAGCCAAACCAACTAACACTCTCTCATTACTTACAGGCACTACCCATGCAAAAAAACCAGGCGCTATTATCCTTGAAAAATGCATCTGCGCAATATTAGGATCCACCTCATCAACTTCTACCAAATGCTGAGCAGCCGGCAATCTCCCATTAGGAGGCTCATAACCAAACTCACTGAGAAGCAGAGCAGCAGAACCAGAAGAAGCAACAACAGCATACCTTCCTGAATGCACAAATTCACCATCACTCGAATTAGCTATTACATCCACACCAGTATCGTACATCCTTATTTTCCTAACATTTCTACCAAAGTATATTTCAACACCTTTTTGCAGAGCATTCTTTGCCAATAACTCCTCAAACATTACTCTGTCAAGAACTGCTGTCTGCGGTTCTTTAAAAATAACAGAAAACCGTTTCCTATTATTAACATAGACATCAACACCATTAAGCAAGTTCTTTATAGACTGTCTAGCAGGTTCACCTACAATTTTTACACCCCTCAAACTCAATAAACCAGTACAATGCCGAGGCCTACCTATCTGCCTATGCTCCTCTAACACTACCACCCTAAGCCCGGCCTCAGCAGCCGCGATAGCTGCCGAAAGACCAGCTGGACCAGCACCAACAACAACCAAATCTGTCCGCAAAGCCACAAAACAATAAGACATTCACAACTCTAAAAGTTTATCTTACAGCATTTTCCGTGAAATTTAAATTAACCAAAATAGAATACAGTAATGTGACATCCAACCAGAAAATAAAGGAAGCCACATACAAGCAGGTTATCATCGTTAGAGCTGATTTGAAAATGGGTAAAGGAAAATTAGCTGCACAAGTAGCCCATGCAGCAGTACTAGCAGCAGAAATCTGTAGAAACACAAGACCACTATGGTACAGAGAATGGATGAGCGAGGGTCAGAAAAAGATAGTTGTCAAAGCAGACAACCTTAATGAACTACTTAGAATAAAAGAAATCGCTGAAGAAAAAGGATTGCCCAACGCCCTCATCCAAGACGCAGGATTAACGCAACTAGAAACAGGCACAATCACAACCCTCGGAATAGGCCCCGCTCCAAAAGACCTACTTGACCCAATAACTGGACACTTAAAACTCCTGTAACTCTTTCATCCTAAAATGTGAGACTTTCAGTTCGATCATGACTAACCTAAGACTAAAGCCCGTGACGCTAGATTCTACTCAAATATGATCAACAGAAGAGAGCTTCTTAACCTTGTAGTAATCTTTCTTCTTTGACCTTAATACGCAGTTTATGTGAATAGTTTCATGAAATACTAAAAATTTAAATTATTCACACTCTTAGGTTTTATGTATGAAAGAGTTAATTTATGCTTCCAGTAATATAGGTTATGGTCATGTTTCTAGAGACGTGGCAGTATGTACGAGCTTAGATGAGATAGGAATAAAACCGATTTTTATCGGTGGTGGTACTATCCGTAAATTTGTTGAAAGTTATGGTTTTAAATTTATCGAATATTATGGTGAACCGTTGCTAACTACTATGAAGGGTAAAGTTGTTAATGTATCTTTGTGGTATTTGAGGTATTGGTTGCGGTATCGCAAAAGTTTCGAATTGTTTAAAAAACTGTATAAAGAGCTAAACGCGAGATTAGTGGTCTCTGATGAAGACTTTATTGTGCTTGGTAACGCTCAAAAGCTCAATATACCTACAATACTCATCACAGATCAGCTCAGCGTAGCTTTCGCTAAAACAAAGGTAGCTAAATTTTTTGAAGAGAGAGTTCATAAGTGGATGCAGGAAAGAATATCAAATTCTTTAAAAGTTATCGTACCCAGTTTTAAATCTGAATTTGATTATCCTAGCGATAATGTAGTTTATGTTGGTCCTATTGTTCGCGATACTAAACGTAATAAAGATGATATTAGGAAAGAGCTTAATATAGCTGATTACGAGAAATTGATTGTGATAACTGGTGGTGGTAGCAATCTTGGGAAACACATGATCCTAAGAATTATTAAGGAAGTATCATTACTCAAAGGCGATTATAAGTTTTTTATTGTAGGAGAATTTAATAATAAGACTAGACATGATAGCAGATTTATTATGAGAAATTTTGTAAGGGACCTTCATGAATATATTGCAGCCGCAGACCTTGTTATTTCGTTGGCTGGAAAGAGTACGATCGATGAAGCGTTGGTTTATGGCACACCGATAATTGCTATACCAATTAAAAATCATTTCGAACAAGAATACAACGCTACTAGACTCGGTTTTTCTTATGAAGACCTTTATAATATAAGGAGTTTAGTTGAAAAGATGGTTGGGAAGCGTAGAGAACCATTAACAAATGACGGTAAAAAGAAAACCGTCAAAGAAATAGTGGATGTATTGACTACGATCTAACAGTTCTTACTATAACTCTGATCGTCATTCGTTTGCGACTAGGTTCAGGAATTCTTGCATATAATTCTCTTAGATACTTTTAACGAGAATGAAATGTTTAAATTTGAGAACTCAATAATATCCCTTTCTATGATAACGGTCTAATAACCTTTTTTCATAGAACGGAGGGTTCTAATCTTGTTCAAGATAGATAAGGTTCTGATCACTTAACACCCGCAGATGAAAGATGTAAACTCAAATAAATGTGGAAAACTAATGAGCCTCAAGGAGAACCTTTGCATTTCAGGACGAAAGGTGATCAAGGTCATTCTCTGTTATTATAAGTGTATTTAACTGTAGACTTTCTTGTTGAGTTTCTGTGAGTTTTTGGTAAAGCTTATCTATGTTGACGAATAGTTATTGTTGAGGTGATTAACGCTGTATGATGTTGGCATAATAGGTGTTGGGTATTATGGCTTTAAACCAACAACCCCCGAAGTTTCTTTCAGAGAAATGATGTTTGAAGCTGCATCCAGAGCGTATACTGATGCGGGTGTTGATGATCCGAGGAAAACTATTGACGCTTTTGTGACTTGTGAAGAAGATTTTTGGTCCGGAATTAGCATTTTTGACGAGTTTACACCGGATCAGCTTGGTGGAGTGTATAAACCAGTATACACCATTGCTGGTGATGGTTTGGTTGGGTTAGCCTCAGCATACATGAAAATACGCACTGGATTGTTTGACATCGTGATTGTTGAAGCCCACAGTAAAGCCAGCGAAATCATCACACTCAATGATATTATTAACTTTGCATACGATCCGATTTACAATAGACCGTTAGGTTTGCATCCATATTTTCTGGCAGGTTTAGAAGCTACTAAATATTTGCACAGAACCGGCGGTTCGAGGCATCATCTTTCTTTAGTCGTGGAAAAAAATAAAACTAATGCCCTTAAAAATCCTTTAGCTAGTTATGCATCCAAAATTACTGCCGAAGATGTTGATAAGTTAAAACCAGTGATAGAACCGCTAAACTCTCTTGACATTGCTCGACCTGTTGACGTAAGTGTTGTCGTGGTACTGGCGCGTGGTGATATAGCTAAAAAGTTTACTGATAAAATCGTATGGATTGATGGCATTGGTTGGGCTACTGAGAATCCTAATATAGAAAACAGGATTTGGGGCCACGCTACATATACAAGAATTGCAGCTAACATGGCCTATAAACTGGCTGGTATCAAGAATCCGTCAAGAGAGTTTGATATGGCTATTGTTGATGATAAATTTAGTTATAAAGAATTGGAGCATATAGAGGCTCTTGGATTAACTGGAGGTAACAATGTGCTAAGATTGCTTGAGGATGGAGAATTTAGCATCAAAGGCTCACTACCTGTTAATCCACACGGTGGCGAATTAGGCGTTGGTTGGGCATTAGAAGCGTCTGGATTAGTTGCAGTACTTGAGGGAGTTTATCAACTAAGAAATGAAGCAATAGGTAGGCAAGTCCCTGCAAAGAAGATCGTCATACAATCTTGGAGAGGGATTCCTACTACAACAGGTGCTGTAGCTGTGTTAAGTAGTGATAATTAGGGGTGATCCTATGAAAACAAACATTAATGTTAAGAACAGAGTGGCAATTGTTGGTGCTGGGCTCACATTATTTAGAAGACGCATGTTAGATACTCCTAAAGAGCTTGCATGGGGAGCTGTGAAAATGGCTTTGGAAAGTGCCGGACTTGATATAAAAGATGTGGAAGCTGTAGTAATAGGATCTGCACCCGACGCATTCGATGGTGTTCACATGAAAGGAGAATACTTAAGTGATGGTTCCGGTGGCATTGAGAAACCAACCATGAGAGTTTATGTGGGTGGTGGGACTGGCGTGTTCACTCCTATCGCAGGCTGGTGGCATGTAGCATCTGGCTTGTTTGATGTGGTTATTGCTGTTGCTGAAGAAAAGATGAGCCCTGCACAACCTCATCCTCAGTACGTATTCAAACACATTTGGGATCCAATAATCGAAAGACCGCTCAATCTCAATCTGATTTGGATCTTTGCCATGGAAATGCATAGTTATATATACAGATATAATATAAAGAAAGAGGACGTTGCGCTAGTTAGTGTAAAGAATAAAGCCAATGCCCTAAATCATCCAGCTGCCCAAGCCGCAGGTAAAATTACTGTAGACGATGTATTAAAGAGCGAGGTTTTAGTCTGGCCTGTTCAGAGACTTGACATAAGCCCAGTCAGTGATGGTGCTGCAGCAGTCGTCATGGTGTCTGAAAAGATCGCACGCAGACTCACAGACAGCCCAGTTTGGATTGAAGGTGTTGGTTGGGCACTCGACTCAACTCATTGGACTAACAGGGATCTCTCATATCCTAAATACTTAGAGGTCGCGGCTAGGATGGCATACAGAATGGCTAACATTGAAAACCCGAGAAAGGAGATTGACGTTGCTGAAGTTTACGATCCCTTTGATTATAAAGAACTACACCACATGGAGGGATTAATGTTAGCCAGAAAAGGCGAAGCCCCAATCTTAACAAAAGAGGGTATAACCCAAAGAAATGGAGACCTTCCAATAAATCCTAGTGGTGGGCTTTTAGGTGTCGGTAATCCTATTGCCGCTGCCGGTTTAATGAAGGTCGCTGAAATATTCTGGCAATTAAGGTATGAGGCAGGAAAAAGACAAGTGAAAAAACCCGTGTATACAGGTTTAGCACAAGCATGGGGTGATCTGATGCAGGTTGGCACTGTTATTGTAATGAGAGGTGGATGAAATGACAAAAGAGGCTAAATTATATGGTCACGGATTAAAAGAGGATGATCTCAAACGAGTAATTCTAGTAGAAGATAAGTCATCTGCAAAATATTCGTGGTCGGCTGGAACAGCAATGAGCAGATTTTTGCTTGAACTAAAAGAAGGCAGGATAATCGGTAGAAAATGTAACAAGTGCGGCAGAATACTCATACCACCAAGAATGTACTGCGAAGCATGCTTCAGACCTACTGATGAATGGGTTTATGTAAGAGATGTAGGAAAAATAACAACAGCCGTAGTAAGTTACATATCCGCAGACAGGGCCAAATTAGAAAAGCCAGAAGTTATTGGTGTGATAGAATTTGAAGATGCTCCAGGCTCAGGAATCTTCCATAGATTAAACATAAAACCTGAAGACGTGATTAACAGAAGTGCGTTCGGAATGAAAGTAAAGGCTGTATGGAAAACAAAAGAACAGAGAACAGGAAGCATCACCGATATCGAATATTTTGAGCCTGTTAAGGAGTGAGCCCTATGAGCTCGGAGAAGCTCATTAAACCCAATGAGATAATACAATGGTTCGGTGACATGGAAGTAGACAGTTACGTTTATACAGTTGGAGAAGCAGGAGAACGATTCTTTAAAACACTTAAAGACAAGGGCCTTCTAATCGCCTCAAAGTGTGACAAATGTGGAAATAAATACATACCTCCCAAAACATTTTGCGAAAATTGCTTCAACGAGATCAAAGACTACATCGAAGTAGAACCAGTAGGAACCGTAGAAACATATACTGTTATACACATTGATAAAGACGATAAACCAATATCTCCACCAATAATAGTTGCATTCATCTCATTCGATAACATTAAAGGCGGACTCATTCACAAACTAAAGGTCAATGTTGATGAGCTCAAAATCGGTATGAAAGTTAAAGCAAAATTAAAGTCTGAAGATCAAAGAAAAGGAAACATAAACGACATCGAATATTTCGAAAAAATTTAAACACTTCCATTTTTTATTTTAACTTTAACTTTAACGTTCAAAGAGAGCCTAAAAATGTTGTAGGCTTAGATGTTGGAATAAAACACTTTCTCACGGACAGTGACGGAAGACAAATAGAGAATCCGAGATTCTATGAGAAAACACTTAGAAGGATAAGAGTTCTTCAGCATTGGCTTTCAAGGAAAAAGAAAGGTTCAAAGAATCGAGAAAAACAAAAAATAAAGCTTGCCAAAACCTATGAGAAACTCGTAAACCAGAGAAACGACTTCCTACACAAGCTTTCAAGATTCTACGTGGATAACTATGACGTTATTTGTGTTGAAAAACTAAACATAAAAAATATGGTTAGAAACCACAACTTAGCCCAGAAGATCCTTGACGCTTCTTGGGGAAAATTCCTTCAACTACTCGAATACAAGGCTGAAAGCGCCGGTGTTCGGGTGGTGAAGGTGAACCCAAGAGGTACATCTGAAGGGCTAAGCTATGAAAATCCCTATAGGGATTGGATATCGGCGAATAGAATAAAAATGAGGGGAGGGGGCAGCCCTGATTCGCCTGCCGAGATGGAGGCTCGCCGGGAACTAATCCGTGTTCCCGCAAGCCTCATCGTTGAAGCAGGAAGCCCCTTGCGAAAGCGAGGGGTAGTTCACATACATTTATAAGGTTTTTTGATCATTTTATAATAAATAGAGCGGAGGAACCGAAATGGTTAGTATACTTAAAATTCTTAAAGTCTTCAGAAGACCAAAGGAAGAAAAAGTTACTACTAAAGAAACTCTTACCAAAGAAAGTATAGAGAAAACACTTCCCGAAAATTTAATCATGAAAGATTTCTACAGTGTTAGAAAACCTTACGCTCACGTTGGCATTATGTTAGAGAAGGAGACAGGTAAACTCATATACTACATCATCGAACCTATTCTAGACAAAGAGGAGACAAACGCTTTCAATCTAATTCGAGAAATTATCAGAAGCGAAGATATCGACATTCCACTCGACATACTCAAAGACAAAAAATCAATCGAAACATACTTAAGAAGAAGAGTCAGAGAAATTGCAAAAATACACAAGATCAAACTCAACAAAGATAGGTTAAACAAGATTATTTATTACATTATTAGGGATTCAATAGGCTATGGCAAACTAGATGTTATAATGAACGATGAGATGGTAGAGGACGTTAGTTGTGATGGCGCTGGCATCCCCATTTACGTGTGGCATAGAGTTTACGAATCCATGCCTACTAACATCATCTTCAAAACAGTTGAAGAAGTAGAGTCCTACGTTGTAAGACTAGTTAGTATGTCAGGACAACAAATCTCCGTAGCGAGACCAGTCGCAGAAGGCATGCTTCCGGAAGGTTTTAGACTTCACGCTCTACTAAGCGATGTTTCAAGAAAAGGATCATCCTTCACGATCAGAAAATTCTTCATTGAACCGCTCACAATCATTGACCTCGTTAAATCAGGCACAATCTCTCCAGAAGCAGCAGGCTACTTCTGGCTTCTCATTGAGCATAAACGACCAATCTTCATTGCCGGTGCTATGGCTTCAGGCAAGACCACACTACTGAATACGTTACTTTCCTTCGTTCGTCCTGAAATGAAAATAGTCACTATAGAAGAAACACCTGAATTGAATTTAGTCCATGAAAACTGGGTCTCACTAGTCGTTAGACCTGCACACCAAGTCGGCGTCCAAGAAGTTGCACTCTTTGACCTCCTTAAAGCCTCCTTAAGAATGAGACCTGACTACATAGTAGTCGGCGAAGTTAGAGGCGAAGAAGCATACACATTCTTCCAAGCAATAGCCGTCGGACACGGTGGACTTTGCACAATCCACGCAGACAACATCGATTCAGTCATCAAAAGATTAATCTCCAAACCCATGGACGTCCCACTACAACTAATCCCCATGGTTAACTCCCTCGCGCTTATGGGCAGACTAAAACATGGCGACACAATCATAAGAAGAATCTTGGACATAGAAGAAATCGTAGGAATCAATGAAAAAAACGAGGTCATCTTCAACCAAGCCTTCCAATATGACATGAAAGAAGACACAATAAAATTTACAAACAAAAGCATCATAGCAGAAAGAATAGCCAAATTCTTACAGATAGACCCCTCAATGCTATTCGAAGAAATTAAAAAAAGAGCCAGCATCATCGAGTGGATGGCAAGGAACAACCTAAGAAGAAAAGAAGACGTTGCAAAGGTAATAAGAACATATTACACAAGACCAGATGTAATCATGGAACATGTCCGCCTAGACTTAAAAACACTAACAATATAAGTGATCACAATGAAGATAAAAAACAACCTTGCACACTTCAGCTACAACCTAATGAAAAACATAGCAGACCCCCTCTCCAAAAAACTCGAATTCTACGAAAAATTCGCATACTCGAAATCCGGAATCCCAATATACTTCAAAGTCTACATTAGCGAAATGCTGTTTATCGCAATCATAGTCTTCACCGTCACGCTCATAATATCTCTCCCAATACACTTCATCATCTACGAATACTACGCAATACCACTCTCACTCATACTAGCCTCAACAGCATTCAGCACTACAATAGCTATCATGTATTACTACCCCATCTACAAAATGAACTCAGAAAGCAGAACCATCAACTCAAAATTCCTAGAAACGTCAACACTCATGACAGCAATCACAGCCTCCGGCATAACCATCGACAAAACAATAGAAACAATCGCAAAAATCACCACCATAAAACCCCTACGTTTACTCTTCCTCAGATTCCTCAGAAACAAATTCATACTAGGGATGGACACAATCTCCGCACTAAAAGAAATAAGGGACACCTCACCCTCCATAAATTTTTCACTATTCCTAGACGGCTTAGCAAGCGTATCGTCAACAACCAGTGATATACACTCCTACTTACTCGGCGAAACAACAAGGCTACTAGAGGAAAAAAGAGAACGCCTAAAACGGCTCGTAAGCTCACTCGGCATTATCGGGGAACTGTACGTATCGCTCATGGTAGTCTTCCCCTCAATCCTAATTATAATGTTATCCCTAATGCTAATGCTCGGTGGCACAATAGCGGGAATGCCACCATTACTACTCATCACAATACTACTCTTCATAGTAATGCCGCTGGGCGCAATAGCCATAATCATAATCACAGACAGCATGCTCTCGGAGGTATGAACATGAAAAACAGAACACTAAAAACTCTCACAAAATACACAGAAAAGAAATACCTAACGCTCCTAAGCACTTCAATAATCATAGGAATAAGCATAATCCTATACGCACTACTCTTCATAAAACTTGATCTCATCAACGGCATACCAACAAACAAATGGGCATACCTAACAATCGGACTCGGAATGCTCATCGCGATCGCACCACAATCAATAATCAACTTAATAAGACAGAGAAGAACACGCCTAATCGACAGAGAAATTCCACTAGTATTCTCAGAGCTCTCCGACGGCACAAGAGCAGGACTCACACTCATACAAGCCATAGAGAGGTCAGCAAAACTCGGCAAAACACCCCTAAGAAACGCCCTAGCACAAACAGTAGCAAAAATCAAACTAGGACTAAACATCGAACAAGCACTAGACATCACAGCCAAAAAACTCGAAAGCAAGTTCTCCACACACTTCATAGAAATCCTAAAGCAAGCACTCGAAAGCGGAGGCAACATAACAGAAACACTAAACACATCAGCCAAATTATACAAAGAACTACTACTATTCAACGAAGAAAAACGCACAGAACTTAAACCATACACGTTCATAATATACCTCAGCTTCATAATCTACCTCATCATAGCCTACATAACAGTAAACCAATTCATACTAACACTAACAAAAAACCCAAGAACAGGATTCATCGCGTTCATAAACCCAAACTTTTACTACGCCATATTCTTCTACACATCACTAATGCAAGCCATCTTCGGAGGACTAGTAATAGGCAAAATAACCGAAGGAACCACAAAAGCCGGACTAATACACACAACAATCATGACAACAATACTCCTGACAGCATACCCACTCATAACAATATAACACACCACATAAAAACAACACCCAACACAAACAAAGAAGATACGAGCAACAGACAAGGAAAAACATAAACACAACACAAAAAAACCAAAAAACATACAAAAAGACAACAAAAAACATACATCAAAACACCATAAAAAAAATAGACTTATATACCTCCAAAAATATAATGAACGTGACATGCCTAAAACCCTGAAAAAGAGGGCAATATCACCAATCATAGCAGCACTAATCCTCATACTAATAACAGTAGCAGCAGGAGTTATAGTATATATCTGGGCAACAGGCTACATAGGAACACAAATCGGAGGGCTCTCAGGACAAGAAAACTTCGTAATAACAAAAGCAAAATATTATGTAGTCAGCAGCACCAATTATTTGGATGTTACAATACTCAATCAAGGATCCTCAGCAATCAATGTTACTTCTGTGAAGGTATATTATGCTAATTACACCAAAGTTAAAGCTACAAATACCACCAGCTTTCCCACCATCGTCATCAATCCAGGTGCGACAAGTACGCTAAAAGTACCATTAAATAACCCCTTGGCTAAAGGAACAGACTATGTTGTTGAGGTTACGACTGTTAAGAATAATACTGCAATACTTAGGTTTACTGCATGATAAGGGTGTGTCAATGGTACAACGGAAAATAATATTAAATATTTTTTTATTAGCAGTGTGATCATGTCTTACAAAAATGGGATTCTGCTTTTTGGAAGAGGTCATCGGTTTTAATGAGAAGTATTAGGTTTAGTTAAGTTTTAGGAATAAAATTAAATGGATAGTTTTATTTGAGTTAAGTTTAAATATTTTGTTTGAGAATGATTATAACTATGTATCGAAGAAGGATTTTGGTTGTGTTTGTGGTTGTTGCATTGTTTTTTGTATTGTTTTTTGTTACGTTCTTGTATTCGTTTGTGTTGGGTGAGGGTGTTTCTGGTTATTCTGTTGTTGGGGAGAGGAGGTTTTTGGGTTTTGTGGGAGGTTTTGGGGTGTTTAATGGTTGGTTTATTAGTTTGAGGGATGGTTCCGTTGTTGCTGTTAATGTTGGTAGTGGTGAGGAGAGGGTTTTGGGTAATTTAGCTAGTTTTGGTTTGGTTGGTCCTGTGAGGTTTTTTAGGAGTCCTGGTTTCTTTGGTTTGTTTGATGGGAGGAGTGTGGCTTTGTGGAATGGTAGTTTAATGAATGTCGGTAGGTTTTCTGTTAATAGGTTGTCTGGTGTTGAGGTTTTGTTTGATGGGTCTTTGGTTGTTTGGGATAATTCGACTGTTTATGTGTTTGGTGGTCCTGGTTATGTTAGGCCTGGTGTTTATGATGTGTGGAGTTATGTTTATCGTTTGTTGAATTCTTCCTCCGTACCGTCAAGTTCAATTTATGTTGTGAATGGTTCGTTTCATTATACTGTGCGGGATGTAGTGTTGGCTAAAGTTATTAATTCATTGGGTGGGGTTGTTTTGAATGAGACTGTTAGTTATAAGGTTCCTATTCCTGTTTCTGCTACTGGTGATGAAGCTAGGAATGTTCTTAAGGTTAATGTTGTTGGCGTTGGTGTTGTTGACGGTGTAGTTCATGTAGCTGTTAATTTTATTGCTCCCTTGGTTGTTAATGGGAGTGCTTTCGTTAGATTGCAGAACGGTACTGTGGTTCATGTTGTGAGTTCTAGTAATGTTGTTGGTGTTGGTGGTTTTCATATTTCTCTTGTGCCTGGTTTGGGTGATGTGAGGTTTTTGGGTGGTTATCCGTTTATTGAGGTTGCTAGGGGTTGGAGGGTTTTTGCTTTTGTTTATGTTCCTGCTCTTAATCAGAGTTTGTCTTATAGGGTTGTTCATGTTGTGAATTCTAGTGGTGAGTTTGAGTTTGGAATTTCTGTTGGTTCTCCGACAGATTTGTTGAGGTTCACTGATAGGTTTATGTTGATTAAGGCTGGTGATGTGGTTTTCATCTATTCCTTGGATGGTAGGCTTGTCAAGAGTTTTGTGTCTGTATCTGACGTTGATGTTGATGAAGTTGACGGTATGGTTGGGTTTGGGTATGAGGTTGATGGTTTAAAGGTTGCGGAGTTTGGTGTTGTTGATGTGTTCAGTGGAGTCGTGGATAAGCTGGTTAGTGTTCGGAATGCGTCTTTGGTTGGTGTAACGCATGAATATGATATGCTTTATTTTGTTTTTTATTCGAACGGCACTGTGTTTGTGGATTATGCTACTAGATCTCCTGTTGCTGTTGTTAGGTTGAGTTTTGTGGATGGGTATGGTAATCCTGTTATGGTTGAGGGTGTTGTGAGGGTTAATCGTTTTGGTTTTGATCTTGTGTTTGATTTTAGGGGTTATGATGTTGAGTTTAGGGTTCCTGTGTCGAGTAGTGTTTGGTTTAGGGTTGTGGGGGTTTTTCTTAATGGTGAGGGTGTTATTGCTGTTACTTCGCCAGGTTTTGTTAATTATAGGGTTGTCATGCGTTCTTTTGTATTGGGTGATGCTTCTATTATAAGGTCGAGTGGGCAGCCATTTGTGAGTTATGTAGTCTCTGATGAGAGTTATATTTCTAAGTCTGTATTGCCTCCTGGCGATGTTGTGAGTGTGTGGAGAAATTATTTAGCTGTGTTTTCTGGTAATGTTGTAAATGTGTATAAGTATATTAATGGTAGTTTGACGAAAGCGTGGAGCGGGAATGTATTTGGTGTGAGTAGTGTGAGGATTGTTGATGGTTATTTGATTGCTTGGGGCACTAGGGATTTTTATGTGTTCAGTATTGAGGGACGTTTTAGTGTTGGAGGACGATTTCCTAGCATTGACGGTTTTGATTTGGATGGGCAGTATGCTGTGGTTTGGTCTAGGAATAGTAGTATTGTTGGAGTGATTAATTTGCTTGATGGGTCTTTAAGGTATTTGAATGCTGGTGTGTTTGGTTTTTTGGAGGGGGCCCAGGTTGTTTCTGGCAATGTTGTGTTGTATGTACGCGAGGGAAATAATATTGTGATGCATGTTTTTGATTGTTTGTCTCTTAAGGAGATTGTCAGTTATAGGACTGGTTATATTTCTGTTAGTGGTTTGGTTACTGATGGTAATTTTCATGGTGTTCTTTTTAAGGATAGTAATAGTAGTATTCTTTATGTTGTTTCCAGGTTTAATGGTGTGACAAGTGTAAGGTTGCCGTATTCTGATGCTAGGTTGCTGTGGATTATGGATGCTGGTGAGAAACCGCCAATTTCCGGAGATCTTAGGTTTATAGGTTCTAGATTGTCTGTTGTTGGTATTGGGACTAGCAATGGTATTTTTGTGTATGGTGTGGCTGGCAATAATACTGTTCTAATGTCTGCGCCATCTGGTGATGTTTTAGTTCCCGCTGGCTCATATTTGGTTGATGCTCCGTTTAATTCAAGTTTGCTTTTGCTTAGGGATTTGTCAGGCGGTGTGTGGGTTACTTTGAAGCTTCGGGTTGCACCCGTTATGGTCGCTGGTTCTGATGTGATGTTGGTGTATTTGAGGTCCGATGGTACTTTTGTGATACCTAATCCGACGTTTTTAGGTGGATTTAGTGTTAGTGTGACTGCTGTGACTTCTGATATGCGTCCTGTTGTGGGAAGTGTTGTTGTGAGAGAGCTAGGTATTACTAGTTCGATAAATGGGAGTGCGACTGTTTTTCTGCCTAGGTCTGGTGTTTATCATTTGGAAGTTAGTGGTTCTTATTTGGAACCAACTATTGTTAGCGTTAATGTGACAAGAGACAATCCTAATGCTTTTGTTTTTGCTGTTCTTAAGCCAATGAACTATAATCTTAACATTGGTGTTGAGGATAAGTTTGGTCCTGTGAATGTTGGGCGTGTCACTATTGATGGTTTGACTTTCAATGGTGTGACTGTTCATAAGGAGTTTGCAGTTAAGAATGGTAAGGTATTCACGTTTGTTTTGGCTGGTAATTATACTTTAGTATTTTCTTCAAACATGCATGAGAGCGTAAGTAAAGTTGTTAATGTTGCTAGTGATACTTCTGTTGTATTAAAAACAAATAGAACGTCTGTATTATTGACTTTTCTTGTAAGAGAGTTTAAGTCGAATGCTCCAATATCCGGCGCTTCTATTGTTATTAATGTTAAGAATGAAACATTTGTAGGTAAATCCAATGAGACTGGCATGTTTAAGTTGTTGGTTCCAATAAATTATGTGGTAAATTATAATGTGAGTATGGAGGGTTATAACCTAGTTAGGAGTAGTGTTTTAGCTGATGCTGATAAGCAAGTTTCTGTGACGTTACATAGTATTTGTAGTATTAATTTAAGTGCTGTTGATGAGAGCGGTCGCTCTATCAGTGGGACTGTAATAATATATAATGATACAGCAATGGTTATGCGTTCTAGCGTACCTTCTACGATAACTCTTGAAGAGGATAATTATACGGCTATTTTTACGTCTACTGATGGTAGGTCTGTTCAAAAGAATATAGCGTGTGTTGCGCATGTTGGGACTGTAGATGTGAAGTTCATCGTGCCCGCTAAAGCTGTAACTACTCCCGCTCCGTTGTTTGCTGAGCCACTCATGATAGGCGTCACTGTTGTTATAGTAGCGTTAGCTGCGTTTTTGATTTGGAGGCGAATAAGGAAGCCTGGAGCTCCGGGAGCTCCTCCTGTGGAAGAAGAAGAGGAAATTTAGAGAGGCTCTTATTTTTAGTATTTACCTGTATTTTAGTGTGGTTATAGTAGTAATGTTTTTATTTCTATTTTGTTTTTTATTTATAGGTGGTTTTTGTTGAGGGGTATTAGTGAGATCATCTCTTCCATGATGATTTTAGGTTTAGCTGTTGTTTTGGGTATTATTATTTATACTTATGCGCTGAGTGTTTTTACTACAACGACGAGTTCTTTCGGTTCTATTGCTTCTGGTGAAATTTCTAGGTTAAAGGAGCGTTTTATTATAGATAATGCGTGGGTTATGAAAAATGGTACCGTTATTTTGAGTGTGTACAATTATGGTGACGTTGGTGTTAATATTGTTCATGTATATGTTAATGAGACTCTCGTTACTTCCTCTAAACCTTCTTTGCCTCTTTATTTGAGCCCTGGAGGTAAGGCTTTTATTAGGTTTGTTTTACCTGTGTATGGTAATGTTTACATGTTTAGTGTTGAGAGTGAAAATGGTAATTCTGTTGTGGTGGTGAGTAAAGGTGGGTAGGGGTGTTGGTGGTATAGTTGCTGCTATGTTTTTTATTGCTGTTGCGCTTTTAATGTTCATTGGTCTTGAACTAATAATGATCTACTCAAATAATATACAGAGTGCTATCTTATCTCGTGAAGCTAGCGAGAGTGAGAAGTTGAACGAAAGACTTTTCATTCAAACGGTTATGCTTGGTCCTGGCAATAGGTTAAATGCCACTGTTATAAATACTGGCTCTGTCGTTGTTAATATAGTGAGGATATGGCTTATCAATGTTACGAATAATTATTATTATAATTTCGACATTAACCCTTTCATCATCTTAAATCCTGGCGAGAGTGTTTCTAACATTGGTTCCAACATTATTATTCAGAGGGGTAACATTTATGTTTTAAAGCTTGTTACTAGTCGAGGGAATATTTTTTCTGCAAGGTTTGCTCCATCTAAACAAGCTAGACTTCAAATTCAACTTTACGCTTCTCCTCCTTTAATAGCTAGTGGGCAGCGGGCTAGTTTACTCCTAATTATAAGGAATAACGACACTAGGTTTGATGCAGTTTATGATCTAACTCCCGTTCTGAATATTAGCGGTAATGCAAGTTATAGTATAGTAGCAAGCAATGCACCAACAATTCCATGGCTAGGGTTCGGTGATGTAGCAGTATTTAAATGGGATGTGTTGATAAGTGGCGCCCCCAGCTCTGTTGTGATTTTTAATGCAAGTTACTCAGATGCTCCAAAGGGATTTTATGATATTGCTGTCGTAAAAGTTACTTACAGGCCTTTACCAAGCATACCACGTTTTGTGTATATTGTTGCATACCCCAAAAATGGAACTGTGATACAAACTAAATACAAGGAGGGTGTTATACAGTTAGTTGTCAATGCGACCAACTTAGTCGAGCAAACACTTAACTTTAATATAACAGTATTAGGATACACACTCTCTTCAGATACAAAGATTGGAGCATTCCCTCAAAAACCGAAAGGAAACGCTGTAAACATAACACAGGAAGTATCTCTTTCAGCTGGTCAGACAAAATCTCTCCTTTTTAACTTCACATACTATGTCCCAAAAGATGGAGAAATTAATAATTATTTTGTGTTTGTTGTAAGTGTTGATACAACTAAGACTGGCCTACCTATCATATCGAATACTGAAACAAAGATTGTAGATGTAATAATAACAAAATGAGAAGTAATCATGATGATTCATTTCTAGTTGAATTTTATTGGACTGCTTTTTTCATTAACAAAGAAAAACTTTGCATTATTGGTTAGAGAGTAGACATAATACCATAACATGTTGACGCTTTCCACGATTGAGGTCGGGAGGTTCTTGCTTCTAAGGTTTTCATCAGTTGATCGTTCATTGCCCTTCTAGGCTCTCACCTCACCTCATTTCATCTTAGAAGCGAGGAGTGTGCAACCACCCCTTTAACCTCTTCTCCTTGGAGAAGAGCTATATTTAATGCACCTACAACACTCTTTAACTTATCAACGATTCATCCCACGGTTAAAACCGTAAGCTTTCCTGTCAAATTCCTTATAAAGGATTCCTTGCGTTGTATTTCTTAGAGATAATAAAAAGATGAATGTCCAAGAGTGTTTATGCGATAGTGACGAGCCGAGAAAAACATAAACCTATAAAATATTCATGGAAAACAGTTCTTGTTGGGTTGTTGTTTTGTGTTTTTTATCTCTTTTTAAGAGGAGGTTTATTAAGTATTTTGTGCATAGAAACAAATATTAATTCGCGGTTCTATACATAATATAGATAAAATGGAAGAAATCCATATCAAGTTGAGTCGTCAAGCTATGGATCTTTTGGAGTATCTTCTATTTTCAAATGTCAAGAGCATTGAGCCGCATGTTAGTTTTTCTGGTATTAGTTATTCTGTTTCAAGTTCCGTGGCGGTGGATGCGTCTGTATTTGATGAGCTTGTTGCTGTTAATGTTTTTAAGCCTGTTATTGTTAACAGGTTTATTAGTTGTCCTAAGTGTGGAAGTAATAGTGTTCGTGCAAGGTTAAAGTGCCCAAAGTGTGATTCATATAATCTTGAGAGGAAGTTGGTGATGCAGCACAGAGTCTGTGGTTTTACGGACGTCGAAAGTGCTTTTAGGATTGTTGATAGAAGAAAGGAGATTATATATGAGTGCCCAAAGTGTAAGGGATTGTTTTCTTTAAGTAGTAGTGATTATAAGGAGTTAGGTAGGTTGTATGAGTGTCAAAGTTGTTCATACAGGACTAACGATCCTAGCATAACATTAAAGTGTAATGTATGCGATAGTGAGTTTTCAATAACGGATGCGCAGTATGTTCCTATCTTTGCCTATAATATTAATTATGATGTTTTGATAAACGATAATGTGATAAAAAGTCTTATATTGAAAGATCTCATAAAACCTGTAGTTGATAAGCTTGGTATTAATCTGATTGAGAATTATGAGAGAACGGGTTCTTCAGGTATTGTTCAGAGGTTTGATTTAGCATTAGAAAAGGATTCTAACTATATAGCGATAATGTTCATATTTAGTGATGATGAAAGCGAAGTTATGAGCTTTCTTATAAAAGCTGCGGATTGTGGGATGAGGAATATTATTCTTACAAGTAGGATTAGGAAAATCTCTGATTATCTTAGGAATATAGTCAAGATTTATAATTCTCAAATTATCGTAAGTGATACCAAGGAGGAGTTACGTGAGAAGTTGGAAGATTCGTTAAGGAGTATTATTCAAAAAGTTTCCATTTCATAGTCTTTAGCTGTGTTTATGCATGATGCTTGAGTGTGGGAGATTGGTATTATTGATAATTATTTTATGTTTTTTATTTGTTGATTTTTATTTTTCCTCTAATGAGTGATGTGAATATACCAATAGTGCATATGATGGTCATGATGATTAATGTTAGTTTCATGCCTGTTAAGAATTTCTGTGGTTCTATTGTTGACACTCTCCACGGCTAAAGCCGGGAGATTCTCGGTTCGTTGGGCTTTCGTATACCTTCATCCTACCGAGTTCGGGGTGTGTCAAATCACCCCCTGGCATGAGCATGTAGCCCATGCCCCGCTTAAGGATGTTCGTTGCCCCATTATAGTCTGCGTTGCATTGGATTCCGCAGTTTTGACATTTGAAGGAGCTTCCGACTCGGATGCCCATGTGACCGCATTTATGGCACAGCTTTGAAGTGTTTCTTTCGCTTATCTTAACAACTTTGATTCCGCGCCATCTCGCCTTATACTCTATGAGTTGGCTTAGCCTATAATATGGAAATCCGTTGTTGAGCTTTCTTTTGAAGGTCCTACCTCTGCTGTTTCGTCTTATACCCTTGAGTTTTCCAAGAACTATCATGGAGTCGTTCGCCAAAGCTTCGTTTACTATGGCTCTGCTAATCTTATGCAGGATGTCGCTAACCACCTTTCTCTCTTTACGCCCAATCTTCTTTATCGCTTTATGTGCCTTCTTCAGGGCTAAGGTTCTCCTAAGCCAGAAGAAATGCCCCTTAACCCTCCTAAGCTCTCTCCCATAGAACTTCGGTCTCGGATTGCTTGAGTTGACTGTTGTGGCTATCCATCGTATCCCCATATCAACTGCTAGAGCTGATTTAGGGTTTCTCTCTTCCACTTCTTTTTCAACAGTTATGTGAACGAACCACTCATTACCTTTCTTTACGATTTTAGCTTCTTTGCAAATCATGTCATCAGTTATTGGTTCATGGGTCTTTATAGGGACGTTTATTCCGCCTCTAACCCCATAAATTGGAATCTTGAGCCAATAAGGCGTCAGCTTGGTGTCAGCCCTATAGACATCTCTCCTCAGAATTAGCGGGTATTCCTTGTTAGGCTTAACATTTCCAAGCCTCTTTAGAAGTCTGTCAGCCTGTTGCTTTGTAGCGGAATAAAGTGGAACAGACTTGTCTCCATGCAAATAGCGTTGCCAATTCTCGTATTCCCTTCTAAGAAGCTCTTCCTTGCCTTTGCGAAGTTCAAGAATCTTTGCCTTAATGGTTTTCTTAGCCTTCATGAGCGACTCGCCCATAGAAAAATTAACTGACAAGTATTTAAACGCATTCATCCCATGATTAAAATCATGGGCTTTCTGCTACGTCTCTGTAAATTGCCTGTTGTGGTTATTACTGTTCTGGTGATTGTTGAGAAGATTGACACTGTGATCGCTAAGCTGAGTGCTTGTCCTGTGAACCTCATGGTTCCAAGTATTCCTGAAGCGATACCATATTTGGTTCTCTCTACAGAACTCATGACTGCGTTGGTATTGGGCGAGCTAAAGAGGGCATATCCAAATCCTAGTATCATTAACCATGATACTATATCTAGGATGGATGTGTTAATATTTAAGAATGATAATCTTAAAATTGATACGGATATTAATGCCATTCCTATTGATGCAATAATCCTGGGTTCTATTTTATCAGAGAGCCATCCGCCAAATGGTGAGAATATAGCCATTAATAATGGTTGAGATAAAAGTATTAATCCGGTGTATTGTGGATCAAGTTTAAGGATTAGCTGCAGATAAAGAGACATTATAAAGGAGATTGCATATGTTGAGCTATAATTAAGAAGGGCGGTAATGTTGGAAAATGTAAATGTAAGGTTCTTAAACAATTCAACATCTATTAGCGGATGGGAAACATAATATTCATAGGTAAAAAATAACGGTAAGATTAGGATACCGATAATTAGTATTTCATTTGCAAATGTGTGTTGTAATAGTGTGAGACCTAAAAATATTAATGTTAATGAAGGAAAATATAGCATGAAACCAATGTGGTCAAATTTCTCATCTTTAATATAATTTTTTTCATGAATTTTGATTAATGTGAGTATGATTACTATAATACCTATTGGAATGTTTACATAAAATATTGATCTCCAACCTAAGTACTGCACTAAAAAACCACCTAAAGGAGGTCCCAGTGATAATCCTACGTATACTGCTGCTGTGTTGATACCCAGTGCTTTGCCTCTTTCTCCTGGTGGGAATACTGATGTTATTAATGCTATGGCGGTGCCTCCCATCATCGCTGATCCCAATCCTTGAATGAATCTAAAAGCTATTAGAAGTGGTAGGGATGGTGATAAACTGCATGCTAGTGAACCTTCTACGAATGTTGATATCCCTAAAACAAATATTAACTTTCTTCCATGTATGTCTGCGAGTCTTCCAAACGGTATAAAAAATATCGATAGTGCCATTAAATAAGCAATAGGGATCCAGCCTAGGAGTTCTATATTTCCTCCCAAATCTTTTCCAATAGAAGGAATGGCTAGGTTTACTATGCTAGAGTCGAATGGTGTCATGAATGATGCGAATGTAGCAACTATTAGGACTATTATTTTAGATGTGTGAGAAAATGATGAGCCTCCTGTTCCAGTATTGTTTGTTTTTGTAGGATACATTTCGTTTTTCATTTCTTCTTACATTTCAGTTCTTAATATTTTTTGTTTACTTGTACGGTTCTACGATTTCTATGAGTGTTCGTCTTGTTGATGATGGATGAATGAAAATTATAAGGCCCTCGGCACCTTTTTGTGGTTTTTCATTTGTTAGTTTTAGTCCTTTTTCTTTTATTTTTGATGTGAATGATTCTATATTGTCGACTGTTAGTGCAATGTGGTGTATGCCTTCTCCTTTTTCTTTAATGAACTTGCCTACTGGAGTATTTTCGTTAAGGGGTTCAAGGAGTTCAATTAATGTTGAGCCTGTTTCAAGTATGGCTATTTTTACACCCTGCTCTTTTATTTCTAGGATGTTTTTTATTTTAAGACCAAGTATTTCGTTGTAGATTTTTAATGCCTCGTTGAGGTTTGAGACTGCAATTGCTATATGATTTATGCCTTTTATTGACATGGTGTTATAATTTCTTTTTTCCATATATTTTTTATTATCGTATTGAATTAGTTTTAATGTTGATTCAAAAGTTAGCATAGTTTAAGTTGGGTGTGTGAACTACCACCAGCTTTCGCAGGTGGCTTCCTGCTTCCACGGACAGACTCGATCTCCACTCACCCACAGCGGAGGTCTCGGCAGGTGAGACCGTTTCGGGAATCCCGTGTGGAAGGTGGGTTACGGAGGTCTTGCCCTCAGCAGTCTTCTCTTTCAGCCTGTCCCATGCCTACTAGGTCTGCCAGCCAAGCAGACAATGATAAATACAACGAGAAAAAATATAAGCTTATCGGCCTTCATCCCCACCCCTACGGATGGAGACTCCCCGCCGTCAAAGTTAAAAGGATAGAGACGCCGAGGGTGGGAGTTGAACCCACGACCACCCGGTTAACAGCCGGGTGCTCTACCTAGCTGAGCTACCTCGGCTTTCACCACATTTATCATATGTGTGGGGATTTTTAAAGATTCTGATGTTAATTTCATAATTTTTAATTGAGGTTCTCATTCTTTCGAGATGCTGTTTACAAGTGTATTGGTTTCCCTTCTTTGAGTACTTTTTCATGTATCTTTTCTGACCATTTTTTAAGAAAATCCAGGTCTTCTTTTCCGTTTCGTAGTGGATCTGGTAGCATTATTGGTATTTCTTCTGTTATGGGATACCAGCGTCCGCATTGGTTGCAGATTAGGATTCCTTCGGCTATTTCGTGTGTAACACATTCCTTACAATTAAGTTGGTCTATCTTTAATTCGGATATTTTTGCTTTATTGAGACCGCAATAATCTTTACAATATGGTATTTTGTTTGGTAAGTTTTCATAATTGTAATGATTTTCTGTAAAAGGTATTAGTTCTAATGGCCAGTGTTTGCATATAGGGCATGCAAGTAAATCCATGAGCCTGTATTTCATGACATCCTCACTAGAAATTTGTTTCAGAAGTATATAACTTTAGCTATTACAGTAAACAACTATTTTATTTTTTCTATGAATTGTTCAAAGTTTAAACCAAAAAGTATTTACGTAACTATTTACATGTAGATATGAGCATGGTGAAGGATCAGTTAAATGAGGATAACACGGATCTTAACCTAGATCTAAGCTTGGACGTAGAATCTGTGGTAAAAATCTTAGAGAAGGAGGAAAAACGCATTAAGATACGTTTAGAGAAACGCCGTTGGGGAAGGGAGGTTACAATAATAGAAGGATTAGAAAATTCAGAACTAGAACGGACAGCAAAACTCTTAAAAAACAAACTAGCATGTGGCGGCACTTATAAAGATGAACGCATTGAACTGCAAGGTGATCATAGAAATCGAGTTAAAGAAATTCTGATAAGCATTGGATACTCAAAAGAGAATATAGTAGTGGAGTAATCAAGATGCTAAACAACTTAAGAGAAGTATTAAGGCACGTGAAGCATAACAGTAAACGAAGAAAATATCTATGCCCTGTTTGTGGTAGTTCTTCTATAAAAATCGAGCATAGTTTCGGATGGCTTTATCCTTCACGATACGTCTGTACGAAATGTGGTTATAGAGGCTATTTAATTTTAGAGGCTGACCAAGAGCAAAGTCCAGAATAAACTAGGAATAACAACAAACGTATCATCAAGTATGCCCTCAACTAGCTTGACACATGTTAAGTTAGCATCATTCCCTTCAAAGACAAAGTTTTCGGTATAATTGAAAAATATTTAACAATAAAAGAAAATTACAAAAATGCAACGAGAAAGCCTAGAGCTTCTGTTCTGGGATGAATCGTCGATAGGCTTAAATAAGTGCTTAAACAATGTTTTCTTGAGCGGGTCGCTCGGATGTGGATGGGACGTCCGAAGGCTGGAATAAGGCTCCGAACCGAGAAGAGTGGGGATGATTCCAGCAAGCGGGCCATGGACTACACGTCCATAGCAGGGGCTGCTTGACACAGCCCGGAACTCGGTATGATGAAGGCTTAGCCTTGAGGAACCGAGAATCTCCCGGCTTCAGCCGTGGAGAATGTCAACTGTGCAGTACTTATTGACAGATGAAGCGTTCTTAAATATTTTTAATGCAGTTAATCACCTATCGATAGCTGACCTCCTCCCCGCCCTAAAGAGGGAGGCTTTCAGGTTGTAAATCTAGTTCTCTAAGTTTGAAGAGGAATTATTTCTGAAACAGCATACAAATATATCCATATGCAATTTTTGGGATTTAATTTTTCACTTAATTAGGATGTGTTTTGTTTTTTAAATATTTGTTTATTCAGTTTTAGTATTCTTTGATAGGTAATAGAACGTATATAATGCAATAACGAACAGGGCTGAGAATAATTTGGTAGCAAAGACTAAATTCCATGGTAGATGGGGGTCTGGATATCCTATTATAGCTTGGTCAATGTTTAAATTACCTTTAAATATTTGTGTCACAACTATTGCGTTCCATACCATGAAGTTATAAAGTAGTTCGTATCCACTAGCATATGCTGCTCCGAGTGCTATGATTGATAGAAGTGCTTTAATTTCTTTATCTAAGGAAATAATTTTTTTATGGATAACATGCATCACACTATACCAGAAAACAACCAGGGAAATGGCAAAATACGTTACGGGTTTTGCAAAGTATTTATAAGGAAATTCTATGGAGACCATTGCTGCACCAATCACAAAACTACCAGTGGTTATATATTCTAGGAACATTTCATAAATTCCGTAACCAAAGGAAAAAGCCATAACTATGCCACTGAGTAGTGCAACAATTTTGTAGACCAATAATTCTTTGGATTCATCAGTATCTTGATTCATAGTCTTCACATTACCTTACTGTATTCGAAGAATAAAAATTTTTAGTTTTAGTAAAGCAACTCCACGAAGTTCTGTTCTTCAATGTCTAATTATTATGTATTATTAAACAGTTTTTGGGCTTGAAAAAATTTATCTATTGTTGCTTTTATTGACATTGTGAGTGCTATGGTTGATGATAATGTTCGTACGCATACTGCTCTTCATGTATTAAAGGGTGCTGTGCAGGTGGTTTTAGGAGCAAAATGGACCGCTAGTGTGTATGTTGAGGGAAAACATGGTAGATTAACTGTGCAGTTTGATAGAAAACCTACTGATGAAGAAATTTCCAGGATTGAGGAGCTGGCCAATAAAAAAATTTTAGAAAATCAGTCTATTGAAGAACTTGAAATAGATCGTTCTGAAGCTGAACGTGTTTGGGGTGATAGGATATACGATTTATTTCCCTTACCTCCTGGCGTTATTCGTGTTAAGATCCTTCATATAAAAGATTGGAATGTTAATGCGTGTAAATCCAATCACTGTAAGACGACCGGTGAGATTGGAGGTATTAAGATAGAGAAAGTCAGATTTAGGCCTGCGAAACAACTGCTTGAAATTTCCTTTGATGTGATATAATTTTTAAGTTAATTTGCGATGGCTTGACTTTAGAGTATCCTTAGTATTATTAAATCATCGAAAGTGAAAACAGCTAACCTTTAATCAGTTTCTCAGTTATCTTAACTATGTTAAGAAAATGCTGATATTATTTTTCAGGATTTGTTAAGAATCTTCGTGAACTTCTTGTTCTGAAGTGAGGCTTTTAGTTATAAAAATGTTTTCTGTTAATTTTTCTTTAGAGCATCTGTCAATTCTGGTGCGTGCCTTGATATTATTGATTCAATTATTTTGCTGAGTTCACGGTTATTTATTAAATTGTAATATTTCGTTACTAAGTTTTTGTTAGATTTGGCTATCTTAAATACTGTTATTTCCTTTAATGTTCTGAAGAAGTTTTCTAGTTCTATTACTTCAGTTTCTGAGTATGCGTTGATAAATTTATCTATTCCTCTGGATAAGTGTGCCCAGAGATCTTTTTGCATCATTTCTTCAAGTGTTTCTAGTACCATGTTAAACGAACGAAAGAATATTATGTCGTTGCCTGCTTTTGCTGCTGAGTCTAACATATCTAATAGTGCATCGAATGCCCCATCGATGTCACCTAATGATATTAGTACTGTCGCGATCATATAATCTACTTTTGTGATGTCTTTCCAATTTTCTGTATTTAATAATATTTTATGTGCTTCTTTTAATAAGTTAAGTGCCGTGTCATATGAGCCTGTGCTAGAGTTTAATATGCCCAGTTGGGCCAATGCTAATCCTTCCGTCTCCTTATCACCAATTTCCCTCGCTAATTCTACGGATTTTCTAAAGTATGTTGATGCATTTTCAATTTCATTACGACCTATGTATGTTAGCCCTAAATAAAGAAATATTTGTGGCATTGTGTATAAATTTTCTGTAGTGTATGATAGGTTAAGTGCTTCATTAAGTATTTTTATAGTTTCATCAAAATCACCTTTCGCATATTTTATTAGACCAAGTTCATATAGTGAATGAATTATTAGTTGTTTATTATTAATATCATGTGATAGGGTTAACGCTGCGTTGATGAGCTCAATTGCTTCATTAATATTATTTAGGTTTAAGTTGACTCTGGCTAGTCTTAATAATGTGTGTGCTTTTAGGTGTTTGCTGATTTCATTGTGTCGCATTGAATCGAACATTTTTATTGCATCATTGAATGATTTTATTGCATCTTTGTAATCACCTTTTTTCTCGTTAAGGAGACCCTCCATGTATAATGTGGCTCCAACACCCTCGATGTTTCCAAGACGTTCAAAATTCTTTAAGGCTTTTTCAAAGCTTCTTGCTGCATGTTTTTTATTGTCTATCATTAAATATTCTACTCCTTGCCAATAGTAGAGTAATGCTAATATTAAACGAGAGCTTTGTAGTGTGAGTGTTTGTAGTAGTAAGAGAGCCTCATTATGAATCTTTAGAGCTGTTAAGAATAGTGCTTTATCGTGGGCTATGCGTGCTGTAAGTATACAAAGTCTTAGTGAATTTTCATCAGGAAAAGACCTCAGATTATACCAACACATTCGCGAAACTAACTCAAAACTTACTTTTGGGCCATTTTCGACTCTAGTTTTTAATTTCCCGATAATTTTTTCATGAAGCTTACGTCGATTCTCGCTAGGAAGAAGTGATGAGAAGAACTCCTTATCATCTATGTGTAAGAATCCATATAACCCGTTATCGTGTCTTATAATATTATTGTCAAGAAAACGTTTTAGTTGTTCTCTGCCTATTACATCGTCTATTTCCGTCTCAGTGAAAGGGTCTTTTAATGACGCTATTAGGCTTAGTGATTCTATGTCATTTTTATTAAGGTTTTTGAAGAATAGTTTATAGAGTTCATCGATAGTAGGGATGTTGTTTTCTGATAATTGTATTTCATTATCTTTTATTAACTTAATAAGACGCATGATGTGGAGTGGACTTCCTTTTAATTTTTCTTTTATGTTTGTTGCAATAATAGGATTGATAGTAATGTTTTCTTTATTGAAAAGTTCTAATATGTCATCGTTTGTGAAAGGTGATAATTCAACGATTCCCATTTCATAATTAATTAATTTATCACCCAACCTTTCATACAATTCTCTTGTTTCGTTGGTTAATTCATAGATAAGTATTAACATTATTCTTGGTGGTAAATTATCTATAAGGCTTGTTAGGAGTTTTATGACTAATTCATTCAGAACTTCCGAGTGATCCAACGCAATTACCAATCTTAGATTTACCAATGACAACAAATCACTTATACTTACTAAGAATTCTTTAATCCTGTTTGATAATTGTGTCTCCTTTATCGTTAAACCATTAAATAACGGTGTGTAATTTAAAATTGGGCTAAAAATATCATGAGGGGCATCTCCTCTGATTTCAGACATATCTAATTCTTTATTTATTACATTGAGCAAATCTAATATCTCATCTATAGGTTTTGTTACTCTGAGCTGAGATTTTTGTAACCAATCTTTAATATTTGAAAAGATTGTTATGAAGGGCTCGAGCACGTTGTAAAATCTTGAATCCAAAAATATTGTGATAGAATCATTACTCACATCATTGAGGAATTTGTTTACTAATGCAGTTTTTCCAATTCCAGGTTTTCCTGAAATGAGAGCAATCTTTCCACTTTCGATGGAATCCTTAAAAATTTCTCTGAGGGCATTAAGTTCTTCTTGTCTTGCTATGAGATCGTCCATCATCTGCATTCTAGGCATAGAAAAATAATAAAAGTTAAAAACTTATCCATTTAATGTTAAAATTAGATAAAAATAAAATATGATTCTTAATATAGAATATAGAAATGTCTAAGAATTCGTTTCCACTAAGCAATCATGAAGCGATGATGATAATAAGGATGATAATTAACGGTGATACTGATGGTGCACTCAAACTTATATCAACTTTTTATCATGTAGATCCGCCTAAAAGTGCTATTGGATTACCGCGAAATAAATGTTTTAAGGCCTACGCATGTTACGTTCCATCAAAGCATACAATTTATTTTCGAGATTCTGAATCATTTCGTAACCCCTATATTGTGCTCCATGAGTTTTATCATGTAATTAGGTCAATAGGAGGCAAGCATAAAGGAACTGAAAAGTATGCCGATGAATTTGCAAAAAGATTCATTCAATACGCATTAACATCTTAGAAATTTTTATTGTGGATTTAAAAACGTTCTAATTTAAAATGCTCTATATGCTGTGAGCTGCTCCACAGCTGAAGAGGGGTTTCCAGCGTTTAGGATAAGGTTTTACGCTCGTTCCCTCATTTGTTGGTTTGAGGTGCTCGCAGCTCCACTATCTCATAGAGCTCATTACCCTATGGACCTATGTTTACTGGAACAAATTTAATAGGCTAACATTATGTTTAAACTTTGCTCATTCATCCCAATAAAGCTCTAAGCTTTCTGAGTACTCATCTTTATAAAAGGAGGTTACGAAAAGTATTTATATAAGTGTTTATAATTATAAGATGATGTAAATGCCACGTACGACATTTTACTTTAATAAGAAAGCATGGGAGAGGTTGCAGAGAGTATCTGCAGCATTAAAAATCAGTAACACGAAAACTATTGAGCAAGCATTAGAACTCCTTGAGAAGAAGTTAATTGAAGAGGGAGTGTTAAAACCAGAAGCTGAGAAAGTTGCGTAAAATTTGTGAAGGATATTTTTATTTTTTAATAAGGTACTCTATGATATATAATGTACGATCATTTATTTTATTACCATAAATTTCCTTCAAAATATGTACTAGTTCTGTTTTATTTCTAAGGCCATCCTTTATTGCATCTGCATCTGTTATTTTATCGAGTGTTGTACTTATTATTTTGGTTATCATTGCTTTTCCTATGATTTCATTACCTACTATTATATTAACTTCATCACCTTCGTTAAAGTCTTTATTTAGTCTTATTGTTGTTGTCTTTTTTCCAGAAATTATTTGATCCTTAAATTCTGACCTAAATTTTAATGACTTTTGGATTGTTATGACCACCACTATATTTCATAATATGATGCTAATTTTCTTATTAAAGTTCTCACATGGTCTTTAGGTTTATTAATTTTTGTCTCATTCTCAATCTGTTTCCATGGTTTTCCTTGTAATGTTTTTGCTACTAGTAAAGCGCCATCGTTTATATCCAGGCTTGGTTTATCTGATGATTTGTCTAACAGAAAAAGTTTGAAAAACGTACTTATTGCGTCAGCGGAGACTTCGTAAGTTAACCTTCCTTCTATAAAACCTTTTAACCGAATTGCCTGTGATTTTGATAGAGTGATCTTCACACTCTCTAATCCTTGGGAAATGAGCATGTAAGCTAATCTTGGGTTTAATTCAAAATAGATGTCATGTAATGTCTCTATCATCCTTAATCTGAAGTCTGTATTAACTTTTGTTATTATTTTCAAAACTTTCTCGCTTATAGGCTTTACAACTAGCACACTATGTTCTCCTGAGGTGAGATTTGGTGTAGGGGTTCTGAACTAAGTGTGAATACGTATGGAATCCATACTTAGTCCTTGAGCTTCATCCCTCTCGTCCTCCTCAGGGTTCATTGGAGGGCACATCGGGGTTAGCTCCTTTCGGGGTGAACCCATGAATCCCCACATCCTAAGGAATTCGTTCCATATGTTTATTGATGCATTCCTCTGCCTATCGATTATAAAACCGCATCTGGGACATTTGAAGACCCCTCCTCTTAGGTCTTTGTTGTAGTACCCGCATCTGGAGCAGGTCTTCGAAGTGCCCTTCGCTTTCACATATATGGTAGCATAACCGTTCCACGCAGATTTGTATTCCACGTACTTTTGTAGTTTGATGTAATTGTGCTTGCTGTTCTGCCTGTTCATGCTCCTACTCTTTGTCCTAGCTATTCTTTCCTTGAAGTTTCTTAAATCCTCGAACACATTTGTCCTATCCGATAACTGTTTTGCAAGTTTATGTAATGCATCGTTAACCCTGTTCTTCTCCCTTGAACCGTACTTCTTCAGGAGTTTCTTCCTCGTTTTCTCTGGGAGCTTCTGAATGACCCTCCTCTTCAGCTCGTACGTCCTGTGGATAGTGTAAATTTCCTTCAAGCTTATCGAGTAATGCTTTTCACCATCAAAGCCGTCCAAAGTCAAGAGGTTTACGTCCCATGCTATCGGGTCTTTAATCTTCAGTTCCACATCCTTTCTAACGGTTACCGTAAGCTTGTCCTGCTTGAGTATGAGCTCGCCGAGCTCCAATCCCCTTATCCTATCCCAGCACCACGTCTTCCTCAAATCTACGGTTAAGTTTTCTTCGTAAGGTTTCACTGAAATCCTGAGAACCCCGTCCCTGTAACTGTAGAGGGTTTCCTTGACCCTGACGAACTTCCTCTTCAACTCAGGCCTATTTCTTCCAGCCCGCCCACGTAGATATCTTTTCCTCCAGGACTCGAGCACGGAATAAGCCTGTTTTATCGCTGAGTCCACGTAATGCTTGGAGTAAACCCAACCTTTAAGGTACTTGTCCCTAAGCTCCTTCCTAAAAGCCTTGTCCTTCCTAGGAAACGGTATAAGCCTCTTGCCCCTCCTCTCCCATACCATGTTCCTCCATAGATCCTCCAAGATAGCGTTGAGGACACGCATGTAATCCTCTATAAGCTCGTTTACCTCAAGGTTATGCGGTATTGAGTATGCCTTAACCAACAAGCTTCTTGACACCTTCGACAACCTCCCTATACTTACGGCTTCTCATGCCTACGATAATTCTTTCCTCTCTTAAACCGAGAATTCGTTTTATTTCACTTTCAGGGATCCTCCTGCGTCCTCTAAGGGTTTTAACACACCTAATCTTGCCCTGCCTATCCCATTGCTGAATGGTCCAGGTGGTGACTCCAAGAAGCTTCTTCGCCTCCTTGATCGTATAGAGCTTTTCAGACATCAACATTCTTCTATACCCACCAATATTTAAACACATCTATTTTGAAACTGCTCTTAAGGCGATCCTGTTGAACAATGGCTGTATGATACATTACTGCTTAATTCCGAACCAGTTCAACTTACAAACGAAGAGAAAAATCTACCGCCTCATTAGGATTTTTCCAATACTTCCGTTATCATCAATATTCATAAGAATACAGGTTAAATAAGGTTAATGTAATATATTTATAACAATGCGAGCAATTCTTTCAGAATTCTACTGGTCATTCCCCATATAAAATAATTTTTATAAAAAAAGCCTGAGACCACTCGAGGACCTAAAACTGTGATAACTTCAGATTCACCTGGTCTTAACTCATTTAGTTTTACCCAAAACGCTTTCTCAACTTCCTCATGGGAAGGTATTATCATAGGCTTTTTCTTTAATGCAACTACGTAAGGAGTAACTTTCAAATCAGGCACATTTCCTGGAGATACTATACTAAGAGAACCAATTATCTCTCCTTGTCCTGCTAAGTTTATTCCAAGTTCTTCGTAGACTTCCCTGATCATTGTTGAGAGCAAGTTTCCATCACCAGCTTTAAAACGGCCACCAGGAAAAGCTATTTGACCAGACCATGGATCATCATGCTTAACAAGTCTTTTAATCATAAGAGTCTCTATATCATTATCGCCGGTCAACATAACACTTACAGCAGCACACTTACAATTTTCATCTACAGGTTCTATTTTTAAGCTGAGCCTTGACCTTAACCTCTTAACCCAATTTTGGGTTATCATGAACTAACCTCCCAAAAAGACATACAATTACTAACATACTTTATACTTTGTGTTCACTTATAAACATTCTTCTTAAACTCATACATTAAAGAAACAAAAAGTATTATAAAAAAGATTATTCTCAATTTATCACCGGTTTGTTTCATCCAGAAGGCTGCTCTACAGGTCTTCCAAAATAAATTACGTAGAGTGATCCTGCAAATATTACCATTACTATTACGGCAACTATAACTGCTAAGTATGCGATTGACCAGGATATTGGAAACATAGTGTTCGCAAAGTTATTAGCCGGTAATCCGCTAGCTCCACTAATAACCATGTATGGTGCTCTTGATGCATCATTCATGGCTTCACCTATTGGAAGGGCAAAAAATGTTGCAGATATTAAAACGAGAGAGAGAAATCTAGATGATGACCCTGAACGTAATTGAACAAAAAGTATCAAAGCTGAAATCCACATGAAAACAACTAGCCCTATATGTGCTAAGAATAATGGTAAGAAATTATAATGAGCTATGTTTGTATTTCCTACTATTGCAGAATAAATATAAGGTGCATCCTGATTTAGTACATAGAAATAGTAGACGCCAAAAATTGATTGAACAAGTAAGAATACGATCCCAAACTTTATCATTATTTTTGCAGCTTTCATGCTTTCTTTGACTTCAAGTTTTTTACTATTTTTTAATGAGTATATTCCTGCAGCCATTAACGCGGACATTGTCAGTCCGCCAAACCAACTTTTCAAAAGTATCGCTGGGTATATCGGATTATTAAAAACTGCATATAAATTGCCCGCCAGTGCTTCATTTAATCCTACTGGGTTGTTTATAAATGAGAATATCATTCTAAAACCAGCAGGTACCATTAATGCTCCTATCGCCATCAGTACGCCTAGTGTTAAGTGTACTTTTTGAGAAATTTTACCCCATGTATACCAATATACAGCAATTGTAGGTATTGAAATCAAGATCCCAATGATAGCGATCGTTATTGGAATAAACAACACTGTTGTAGCAATGTACGTTAAAGTTGGCCAAAGACCAGCTAGTACGACAGTAATCCATGTACCCCACACACCAGCCACTAGATCTGAAATCACTAAATACCTAAAAAGACGTTTTGCAACATCCTCTAATTCTTTATCCTTCCTCTTATAAGACAGATATTCAACGAAGGGTATAATAACTGAAAAACCAAGCACAAGATTTACTAGAGTTACGTGAACTAGTACTGAAATCCCAAGTAACATAAAACTCATCCATGTCACAGGTGTGAAGGTATCCATCTAACCTCCCCTCACAATTTCAATTTCATTAAGAGACTTAGTGGGCACATAATATAGTGCTATTAGACCGCCAATGAGAATTAATATTTCAATAATTATTATCATCAAGCTGAATTCAGGAGTGATTGGATTAGGTGTTATAACCTGTTGATATTGAATGAGACCATAAATCGTCCATGGATGTCTCCCAATTTCTCTAACAGCCCATCCTGCAGAAGCTGCTACTAACCCAAGGAACATTGCAATAAATGAACTATAAACAATGAACTTCTCTGTAGACATTCTGGTGATTGTTCTAACAAGTTTGTCTATCTTTTTACTGTATGCTCCGAAGAACGCTATACCAAATAGGAATAAAATAATACCAGAAATAACCATGGAATAATAGAATAGGGTGAGTAACGGTTGCATTTGTTGTGCTTCTGTAATAGTTTGAATAACAGCATTAGGATCGATAGACTTGTTAGTAAATGTCATAAGATCTTTAAACCCTGGGAAATTATACGACGGATTAAATTCTGTTAAGAATCCTATTAATGGGTCTCTACCACCATTAAATCCTTCCATAGCCAAGAACTTTACATACTGGAATCCGTATACAATTCTAGCCATGAAATCTCCAGCTAGTGGCATAATTATTGATACGACACCCCCAACACCATAAGCTATTTTTGCAGCTTTGAAGTAGAAATTCTTGAGATCGATCCTAGAACCTCTCAGATAAAAGAATGAATATATACTAGCAGTTTCAAATGCTGCTATTATTATGGTTGCAAGTATTGTGTGAATAACTGTTGCAAGAGCATTTGGGTTAAATAAGACGATAGATGGATCATAAAGTAAGTAACCTAAAGCTTGAATTGTCTTCGGATCTGCAAGAACTATAGACCCTGTCTTTGGTAACACATTATATATCGTGACTAACGCTGTCGCGTTTACTTTAGAGGGGCCTAATTCTGGCATCCATGGTAAGATGTTTTGAACTAATGCGCCAGTTCCCCATGGCGTTTGCATCCATGAATTAACTGTAAGTATTAGCCATGCTGATGCATTGGAGCCAATAAGAATGCCAAGTCCTAAAGCCCAATGTGTCCATGGATTTTTAAATTTATTCCATGTGTATAGGTATGCTGCTAGAAAAGTAACCTCGATTAGAAAAGCGAACAATTCAAAATATAACGGTATGAAGAAGAAACTTCCGATCGCTAAAATTGTTCCTGACCATATCTGTACAAGACCAAACTCAACTAATGTACCAGTTACAGCTCCGAAACCGAATGAGATGGCCCAGACAATTGAGGTTCTTTTTGCAGCCTCCATATATTCTTTATCTTTACGTAATATTCCCAGTGCTTCATAAATAAGTACTAGGTATGGTAAACCTACTGCAAGTATTAAGAAGAACCCATGAATATATATTCCTAAAATCGTCATAGGTATAGCAGCATTTGCATTCACTAAACTATCCAACTCAATCATCTCGTTAAGGATTTCCAGGTTAAAGTATATAAAATTAATCCCGTATTTATACGGGGTTTGAAGGAAAATAATATAAGAGAGCTGATACATATCTTAATATGTTATGAGGATAGTAACACTCCTAATGAATCCTCCATGTCCATGGGCTATACCTGTTATAAAATCGAGGGCTGATGTGAAAATATACAGTTGCATATATCCTAAGGATAGTATGGGCGCTGAAGCGTTGGTAGAGGTGAAGTGTGACAATATGGAGGACATTATCCGTCAGATACATGAAAATCCATCAGTAAAAAATGTTGAACTTTTTCGGATCAATGAAAATACATTATATGGTATTATAGAGTCCAAAAAATGTACCTGTAGAATTGTAGGATTGTTAAGATATCATATTTTAAAAGCAAGAATAAGCAATGATGGAAAGCTTCAAATCACTTTGGTAATTGATAGCAAACATCCGCTGAAACCATTGGTGGAAAAGTTAAAGAAGAATAATGTAAATGTAATGATAAAATCTTTATACGCTATTGAACATAAAAACAATGATGGGAGAATAACAATGAAACAGAAGATGATTATTAAATATGCTTTGGAAAGTGGACTCTTTGATTATCCACGCAGAATATCAGTGAATGAAATTGCACAAAAACTTGATTTATCACCATCTACAGTTTCAGAGATAATTCGAAGAGGACTAAAACGAATATTAAGCGATTACTACAAGAATTTAGTAATAGAAAAATAGTGAAGCGTTAACTAAAATGACCTCTTCATCATCTTAAAAGTCAGTTAGCTTGTTATCATACTCCATCCATCTCTCATGAATTCTTATATAAGTAAAGGTTCAACGAATGAATTTTACAAAAAAGATATAAGATGATACAGTGTTTTTAGATGAGGAGTTTATATGGAGATCAAACTTAATCCAATAGGTATTGTTCATACCACTCTATCTGACGATATGATAAAAAATGCGTTCAAAGGTGTTGATGGCATTATAGAAATCTTTCCCGAATATGCTGAAGGTTTAATCGGCATTGACGGATTTTCTCATATAATTTTGATTGCATACTTGCATAAGGTTACAAGTGAGGATAGGAGTGTTCTAAAAATTAGGCATCGTAGATTTCAGAAACTTGGGATACCTATTAATGATCTACCTGAAGTGGGTGTTTTTTGTAGTGATTCTCCGCATCGTCCTAATCCAATAGCTTTGACTATCGTTCAGCTAATTAAACGGGAGGATAGGTTCCTTTATGTTAAAAATTTAGACTTATTCAATGGGACTCCTGTGCTAGATATTAAACCATATTCGTCGGACAGAATTGTAAGAGAAATCAAATTGCCTCCATGGTATGTTAAATTGCATGAGTGTGTTAAGAAAATACTAGGTGAAAGTGTTTAAAATTATACTTATATATCGTTGACAGTGAAATTCCTTCATGAACCTCTAACAATAGATGAGAAGGAAGTGATGAATGTCTATGAATTCAACAACGGTATAATATTACCATACTTATAATTTATTATTACTAGCTTGTTGTTGTTTATATTTTGTAAAATTCCTTGCACTTTTATCAGTGATCCTTTTGAGGCTATTTCCCAGAATCTCGAGCGGTATGAAATTACTTTGATTGGTGTATGTAATTCTAGTGGGCCTTCTATTATTTTTGTTGGTTTTATTATGTAACTTGGTGGAAAAAGCATAGATGTTGAATCGTCCAATATTATGCCTTTAAATCTAGTTCTGCCCAATGGTAATCCCAGGCTCCATGCGGTATAATCAAATAATTTTATTGAGTACATGTATCTTTTAAACATTCCTTGTACAATTTTTCTTTGTTCGATTAATTTGAATAATTTGTAGTTTATGGGTGTGTCACTTCTTTCTTTCCATAGTTCTTTGATTTTTTCCCCATAAACTGGCTTTGTGAGATTATTTTTTCTTAGCTCCTTAAGGTGTTGATATATACGTTTCGAGGTTTCATGATCACCATAAAATATGAGATCAATGTCAGAATCAATCGTATTTGCATTAAGTAATCTTGATCCTGTGATGCCCAGATTTTGGAGTATCCTATTATCGTTACCTGAGATTAAATAAACTAATTCCTTAATTACTGGGTCTCTTTTTATCATATCCTGCAATGTTGTTTTTGGATTAAAAATATGTTTTATATCATTATATTTTAATAGCGGGAATTCTGTTTCTCCAATTTTTTCGATAACATCTGGTTTTAGTTTCCTTAAGTGATCGATGGCGATTATGGGGTTTGGAAGTTTTTTATATTTTCTATTATTAATTATGCGGTCTCCAAACGGATCAGGAATATATTTTGGATATGCCCATATTCCATTATTTTTAGGTAAACCTACTACATAATAAATGATATCTAAGCCATCCATTACTGCGTATCCGTCTAACAGTTCCATGTTTACTGGAATAAGCTTCCACGAACAAATGGAAAATCTACTATTTTTGCCTCAAATGTTTTTTCACGTATCTCAATATCAGCAGTGCCTCCTATTAATGCATGGGTAGGCTTCATGTATGCCATTGCAATGTTTTTATCTAGTATAGGTGAATATCCTCCACTCGTTACATAACCTACTTCTACATCGCTGACTAGTACCTTAGACCCGTGTCTAGGTATTGGACCTTTATCTTTCATAATTAGACCCACCCTAATTTTTTGTACACCATTTTTTAATTGCTTTTCAAGCGCTTGCTTTCCTATGTAATCAGGTTTTTTAAGAGTGAAAACCCAGTATCTAGCCTCAAGTGGTGTTGTGTTTTCATCTATATCAGAACCATAGAGTAAGAACCCAGCTTCTAGTCTTAACGTGTCTCTCGAAATGATACCGACAGGATTTAATCCTTCATTAATCAGTAACATATACAATTTTTCACTATGCTCTTTCTTTATTATGAGTTCATAACCTTTTTCACCAGTCCATCCACCACCTGATAACATAAAAACTTCGGTGCCCAGCATGTTTATATTCAGTATAAAGTCTCCTATGCCAAGTTTTTCTATATTACTAATATACTTTGACATGAATTCTGGTGCTTTCGGTCCCTGTATGGCTAGCATTACTGTATCAAACGTGATGTCGTTAATATTAATATTAAATCCATTACTATGATCTTTCATCCATTTTATGACTTTATCCCTATTTATAGCATTGCATACTATAAGATAATTAAATTGGTCTATCATATATACTGTTACATCATCGATAAAACCTCCATGCTCATTTAGCATTGCAGTAGGCATTATAGCTTTCCCGGGCTTCAGTTTCATAACATTTTTTGCGATTAATCTATCAAGAAATACGGCGGCATCTTTTCCTTGCACTAATATTCTACCCATGTGGCTTATATCAAAAAGCCCTACACGAGATCTTACTAATTTATGTTCATTAATAACGCTTCCATAGTTCATAGCTACATTCCAGCCTGCAAAATCTCCAATGACAGCACCTAAACTTTTGTGAACATGAATTAATGGTACATCAAATCCTAACAATTACCTCACCATTTAATTAAATATAAAAACAGTAATTAATATTTATGGTTTTCATAATCATTTTAAAGAATCATGCAAACTCAGCAATTCTTATATACTCTATTGCGTGATTAGTATTGAGACACCATGATCCTCAGTGATTTCGATTTAAGGAATTACATAATGTCTAAACGAATTATTATAGAACCGTTTGTACCTGAGATCATTAGAGAAAACGGTCTCGATCTTAGATTAGGTAATCAACTAGCACGGATGAAAAATGTTCACGTACCATTTGATACTAAACATCCAAGCAATATTAGTGATTATTATGTAGTAGAAAACGCTGAAAGCTTTATAATAAACCCATATGAACACGTTCTTACTGTTACAATGGAGTATTTAGAGTTACCCACGGATGTAATGGCTTTCGTTGAGTTAAGGAGCACATTCGCTAGACTTGGACTTTTTATACCACCAACTATAGTGGATGCTAATTTTAAAGGACAACTTACTATAGAACTTATAGGAGGGCCATTCCCAGTTAAACTCTATGCCAGCGAAAGATTTTTACATTTAATCTTTGCCAAACTTACTAGTCCGGTTGAAAAACCATATTCTGGAAAGTATCAAGGACAGCGAGGCGTTACATTACCAAAACCAGATTTGCACCCTTTAAAGTAAATAGATAACAAAATACTAAAAATACTTCCTAAGCACCTTTGATAATATTTTGAAATGTAATTATGAACTTTTTCACATATCTGTAAAGCATGATGACTATTAGTACTATCGTTAATGCTGCATAAGCTCTAAATACAATACTTATTGATAGTATGCTCTCAAAAACCTTCAACACCATAAAATATATTTGCGTCAAAATAAATAAAATGATAATCAAGACAATTATGGTGTATATCATGTTGATAAGTGTTCGTGATAATGATCGAGTAATTTTAATATGTAATTCATTAAATATTTCTGTCATGATATTCTCAATATCTTTACGTAAAAGACTTAAAGCTGATATCATAAAAGTAAGAAAGCCCGCTATTACTAAATAAATCGTTAAATATAATAAGAAACTCGAAATACTAAGCGTGATCAAGTAGCTCAACGCAGAGATTGTTAATGTCGATGCGATAAAAATTAATGAAGCATATATTATTAAATCTGTTATTATTTTTCGCACATTTTTAGATTGATATTTACTACTTGCTGATGTACGTCTCAAAATGTTAAAGATGTATTCTAAATTTTGCACAAATGCTTTTGGAATTATTGAGATTAATTTAGGGGTTATAGTGCTACTGTATGCAGTCAATATCGACGAGATTAAAGAGGAGATTATCATTACGATGATGCTGACAACTAACATTTCATTACCTATAATACCTAATGCAACACCTTTATTTGATATGATTACTGAGAATTCGCTGATCGTAATCATGTAAAATCCAAAGTTTATGGCATTTTCTAATGTTGTAATACCATTACTCCAGAACGCAAATGAGAACGCAATAAACTTAATGAAAACTATTATTATGCTAATTAATACTCCTATTATGACTAGTTCAAGATTAACATTAACTGGGAACATTAATCCTATTGATGAAAAAAACATAAAAGCAAAAAGATCACGCATCCACTTACCTTTTGTTATAAATTCTTCCCCTATTTTTGTTTCGGCAAAAATTAAACCTCCTATAAATGCTCCTAAGGTATCTGATAATTCTAGCTCAGCACCTAACCATGAAAATATCATAGCAGTGGCCAATCCAATTAATAATACAAGTTCTTCACTAAATATGTAAAGCTTATCAATAAATTGTTTAACAAAGATTAAACCAAGTCCAATCACTGCAATCATTACTATAATAACACGTAGAATTATTTTGAAAAGATCATAAATTAGTATCTCATGGGTAGATAATAATGCTGGCAAAATAGCAAGACTAATTATAGCTAATAAATCCTCAAGTGTAGCCACACCTAATAATGTTCTAACTTCGTTGGGATATTTTTTGCTAATACCAGTTTCTTCCATTATTTTAAAAGACATTGCAGTACTCGTATTAATGGCTATTAAAGCTAAGATAACAGTATTTGCCCAAGATAAATTAATTATTAATCCCGCCAGATATGAGAGTAATATTACTACGATTAACTCCGTGATAAGTATTGAACTGACACTTAAAACCTCTCTTCTTAAAAACTTAACTTTTATCGATACACCTATCTCAAAAATAATCAATATAATACCTAACTCAGCCATAAATGATATAAAATCAGACTTCGGATTAATAATCCCAGTAAGAGGCCCGAGTATGATGCCCCCAACTATGTACCCTATTATGCTTGGCATACGAATCTTCTTTAAAATATACGCAAATAGTCCTGAAAAACCTACTAAAATACCCAATTGAAATAAAATACTATCAGTGCCCATCCCATCCATAAAAGCTAAAACAATTTCTAGCTTATAAATAGTATCTTTGCATAAATTAAACTTTTACAATTGAGTTTTACCACTCTTTCGGCGAGAAGGCATCCGACCTCAGTCGTGGAGATGAATCGCCGTTAACTTTATATTCATCCAATTCCATCAGCTCCTTGAGCGGGTCGCTCGGATGTGGATGGGACGCCCGAAAGCTGGAGTAAGACTCCCATCCAAGACGGGTGGGGGTGGTTCCAGCAAGCGGGCCATGGGCTATATGCTCATGGCAGGGGCTGCCTTGACACAGCCCAGAACTCGGTAGAATGAGTGGAGGCCCCACGACAAACCGAGAATCTCCCGGCTTCAGCCGTGGAGAGTGTCAATTTTCAAGACTGAGGACGTTGTACTGGAGGTAGTATCATGTAACCTTCGCTACTTGTTCCTAACGCGCTGTAGTTATTTTCAGAATACATTTTTGCAACTAATGCACAAGTTATTGCATCAAGTTCATCTTTACTCAATTTTTTCGAATTTATTTTTACACCAATTTTTATTAATCCATTTTTCAAACCTATAAGATCTTTTCTCCTAGGAATGTTTAATATGTCTTGCGCCGCACCTGGATATGTTTCTATTACTTTATATCCTGACGTTTCTAATATTGTTCGTAGTTTTATTCCCCTTTTTGTTAGTATTCTCATTGGACCTAAAGTTATTGGAAAGAATTTAATACCCATTCTTAATAATTCTTTATCACATTCCCGCAAATGAACAGGTTCTTTTGTATCCAAACTTTTCCTTTCTTTAGGCAAGAAAAGTGGTGCGTCTATGGCTATGACTGTTGGTTTAATTTTCTTAACTAATCTAATAATATCATCATCAGAGTACACTATGAATGCTTTAGCGATCATGTTATCATCTAGTATACATATTCCTGTTGGTCTTTTAGGACTGCCTGCCAAATCAATGCCCAGGTAATATTTCATTACTTTAGTTATGCACAATCCTGTATATAGAAATTTCTGTTGTGATAAATCAAGATTTTATATTATATTTAAGCGATTAAAATTGACACTCTCCTCGACTAAAGCCGGGAGATTCTCGGTTCCTCAGGCTTAAGCCTTCATCATACCGAGTTCCGGGCTGTGTCAAACCAGTCCCTGCCATGGACATGTAGCCCATAGCCCGCTTAAGGATGTTCGTTGCTCCATTATAGTCTGCGTTGCATTGGATTCCGCAGTTTTGACATTTGAACAGGCTTCCGACTCGGATGCTCATGTGACCGCATTTATGGCACAGTTTTGAAGTGTTTCTTTCGCTTATCTTAACAACTTTGATTCCGTGCCATCTCGCCTTATACTCTATGAATTGGCTTAGCCTATGGTATGGGAATCCGTTGTTGAGCTTTCTTTTGAAAGTCCTGCTCTCGCCGTTTCGTCTTATGCCCTTGAGTTTTCCAAGAACTATCATGGAGTCGTTCGCCAAAGCTTCGTTTACTATGGCTCTGCTGATCTTATGGAGAATATCGTTGACAACTCTTCTCTCTTTACGCCCAATCTTCTTTATCGCTTTATATGACTTCTTCAGGGCTAAGGTTCTCCTAAGCCAGAAGAAATGCCCCTTAACCCTCCTAAGCTCCCTCTCATAGAACTTCGGTTTTGGATTGCTTGAGTTGACTGTTGTGGCTATCCATCGTATCCCCATCTATAGCTAAAGCCGACTTAGGGTTTCTCTCCTTGACTTCCCTCTCGACAGTTATGTAGATGAACCACTCATTACCTTTCTTTACGATTTTAGCTTCTTTGCAAACCATGTCATCAGTTATTGGTTCATGGGTCTTTATAGGGACGTTTATTCCGCCTCTAACCCCATAAATTGGAATCTTGAGCCAATAAGGCGTCAGCTTGGTGTCAGCCCTATAGACATCTCTCCTCAGGATTAGCGGGTATTCTTTTCCTTCCTTTGGCTTGCCAATTCGCCTCAGAAGTCTATCGGCTTGCTGTCGAGTAGCAGAATAAAGTGGAACAAACTTGTCTCCATGCAAATAGCGTTGCCAATTCTCGTATTCCCTTCTAAGAAGCTCTTCCTTGCCTTTGCGTAGTTCAAGAATCTTTGCCTTAATGGTTTTCTTAGCCTTCATGAGCGACTCGCTCAATTATATATAGCATTCATCCCATATTTAAAAATATGGGCTTTCTCTGCTTACTCCTGTAAGAAAAAGCTATATTTTACTTTGACATTAATGCTATCGGGTGAATAATCATGTCTGCATCAATAGTGCCTATTGAGCCCGCCGGTGTAAAACGTTTTGAGCGTATAGGCGCGCATAGTCATATTAAAGGTTTAGGCTTAGATTCCAATGGTAAGGCGTTAAAAGTAGCAGATGGTATGGTTGGTCAAACTGAGGCTAGGGAAGCCGCCGGTTTTATCGTAAAATTAGTTAAAGAGGGAAAAATGGCTGGAAGGGGAGTATTGATTATAGGTCCTAGTGGAACAGGTAAGACAGCTATAGCTGTAGCTATAGCCAGAGAACTCGGATCTGATGTGCCTTTCATGATACTTAATGGTTCTGAAATCTATTCTACCGAGATGAAAAAGACTGAAGTTTTAATGCAAGCTACGAGAAAGGCAATTGGTATTAGGATAAAAGAAATGCGTAAAATCTATGAAGGTGTAGTCAAGCATCTCGATTTTCAGATGGGTACTAATCCTTATAATCCGTACCAACAGGTGCCTAAAGGTGCTAGAATAACATTAAAAACAAAGTCCGAAGAGCGTGCGTTGAGAGTTGGTCCTGAGATTGCTGAAGAATTAGTAACCAAAGGTGTTGAAATTGGTGATGTGATATGGTTGGATGCGGAGACTGGAAGAGTGACTAAGGTAGGCAGAGCTAAGGACACTTCAGTAGAAATTCCAATAGGTGAAGATTATGATGTGACCTCTACCAAAAGAGTAGAAGTTCCAGCCGGTCCTATATACAAGGATAAAGAATTTGTTTATACGTTAACACTTCATGACTTAGATGAGTACTATGCACAAAGAGGAGGAGGCTTAATCAGTATATTCTTTGGCACGGTAGAAAGAGAGATATCATCAGATGTCAGGCAAAAGGTTGATGAAGAGGTAAAGAAATTAATCGAGGAAGGTAAGGGTGAACTTTTACCTGGTGTTCTTTTTATAGATGATGTTCATATGTTAGATATAGAAGCATTAAGTTTTATGAGCAGAACTATTGAGAGTGAATTTTCACCAATAGTAATACTGGCAACAAATAGAGGAATGACGAAAATAAGAGGAACCGATCTAGAAGCTCCACACGGTCTGCCACTAGACCTTTTAGATAGATTGCTCATAATCTCAACAAGACAGTATCAACCAGATGAGGTAAGAGAAATATTAAAAATCAGAGCTAAAGAGGAGAACGTAAAATTAAGTGAAGATGCTCTTGAAAAATTAACTAAAATTGGTGCAGAGATGAGCTTGCGCTATGCTGTACAACTTATTACTCCAGCAAATATAGCAGCTAAGTCAAAAGGTAGAGATTCTGTGTCTGGAGACGATGTAGATTATGTAAAGAATTTATTCTTCGATATCACACATTCGGTAAAATACATTAAAGAATATGAAGAAAAATTACTAAAGTAGTCGTACTTCACTATTTTAAACCATTTTAAAATCATGTAGACAACAAAACTGCAGCAATGATTCCTAATATAATGCCTATCAACTGCAATGGTGTTATCTCTTCATGCAATATAATATATGAAAGTACTACAGCGATGGCAGGATATAGCGCCGTTAACGGAACAACAATTGATGCTTTTCCATCCTTAAGAGCCATTATGAAAAATATGTACCCTAAAGCTCCAGCAGTACTTGAGACTAAGATTATAAAAGCATCTCTTTGACTTACTAATAAACGATCTTTATAAATCATTGCAGTAAGGCTTGAAATTACTATAGTGATTAAACTTCCTATAACATATATTTGATGCCATTCTACATTCTTTGAAACAAATTTTAAAATAAAACCCCAAAGTCCCCACATAATTAAAGATAATATTGCGACAACCTGCCACACTTCCAAACACCACGTTCAATAAAAAATTAGACTTATTTAACTTTTCTTGATACATTCTTGCGAGGTACTCAATTTGAAGAATAATAAGTGGATTTTCTCACAATTTTAAAGAACAAGAATTCCCTAAAAGTTTCATTGACTTTCTTATCTTTCTCCACTTTTTATAAAACGTTAATCTAGAAACAATTACATAAATTTAAGTAGAGAAACTTCCATTCATGAAAGTTTTATTTTTCTGACGTCTTCCCCGTCCTGAAGGACCAAGAGGCCTTCGATTGTAAAGTTCTCATTAATCCTAAGGAGTAGGACTTTTAGTATAACTTATTTCATAACCTTTGCGTAATGCTTTTTTATTTATTTCACGCCATCTTGGATTTACCTCTAAATCTATTACTTTTTCAAGGACATCAGGCGTAATAAGTTTTGTTATTGCTGAAAACGCACCTAACATTATCATGTTTGCTACTGTGGATATTTTGAATTCATTCCTTGCAATATCACTTGCAGCTATTCCATACTTGATACCTTTTGAAGGTTTTACCAGCGTGCTATCAAAAATAATTATAGTGTTTTCATTTATTTTATTTATTAAAGAATCCCATGCCTGTTGAAACATGAATATTGCTATATCGGCTTTGCGAACTTTAAAATACTCCAGTTCATCTTGACTATCACTTACGATCAGTTCTGCATAGGATTCTCCACCTCGCGTGGATGCTCCGTATTCTTCAGTTTGAACTGCATATTTCTCACCATATTTTGTAAAAGCATATCCTAACAGATAACCCATTAGCTGTATACCTTGTCCTCCTCTTCCAGCAATTAAAATTTCGGTCCTCATTTCTTATCACCCTGACCTTTTGCTTTTTCCCTAATTTGATTTAACTGATCTAAATATGTTGGCTCATCCCTGTTGACAAACTCACCCAGGGTAATTTCACTATTCCAGTCATACTTAGCTTCAAAAGGTCCAATGTCTTTTCTAATTCTTCCCACATCCTTAATTTTCTTAAGAAGATCATAAGGTGTCTTGAATTCATTTAATCTGCCAAAAATTTCAGGACATTGTGAAATAACTTCTATGAATGAAAAACCGCGATGTAACAATGCTTTTTTAATGCTCTCCTTTAAAAGAACAGGATATGCTGTTGACCATCTAGCAACATACGTTGCTCCAGATGCCGCAACTAGTTGTACAACGTTAAATGGTTTGCTATCAGGATTGTAAGGCGATGTGTAAGTGAAGACTTCTTTTGGTGTTGTTGGTGCAACTTGTCCACCAGTTAAACCGTAAATAAAGTTATTAATCATAATGACAGTTATATCCGCATTTCTTCTTGCTGCATGTATTAGATGATTACCCCCAATAGATACTATATCCCCATCACCTCCAAATACTACAACTTTTAAATCTGGTCTTGCTAATTTAATGCCAAGAGCTACTGGAATTGCTCTGCCATGTAGTACATGTGCCCCATCAAACTTCAGATACAATGGTATTCTACCACTGCAACCTATTCCGCTTATAGCAGCTATTTTTTTAGAATCTATTTTAAGCTCATCAACTGCTCTTAAAAATGCTTGCATTACAGTCCCTATTCCACAACCAGGACACCAAGTATGAGGAAGCCTATCACTTCTTAAGTATTGTTCAAGTGGATGCAACACTGCTTCTTGCATTAAACTAGCACCTCCCTTTCAGCTATTTGTCTGATATCATTAGGTGAGGGGGCAACATAACTTAGCCATGGTATATGTCCAATTTCTACATTACTTTTAACACTCCAACGCACAGGGTAGATTAATTTTCCATAACTCATCTCAACAACGATCACATGAGAAGCATGCTTTATAGCCTTGTTAAGTTGATTTTCTGGAAAAGGCCAGATAGTAATAGGTCTAAAGAAACCCCACTTCAGTCCTTCTTTACGAGCTTCCCTTACCATCGATAAAACAATTCTGGCTATGGGACCTGCAGCCACAAAAACAACCTCTGAATCATCAGTAAACTTTTCATCCCATTTTTGAATTTTATCCGTATTCCGCCTAATTTTTTCATTTAAAACCCAAACATAAAGAGCCTGAACCTCAGGTTTTTCAAGATAATATCCACGTTCGTCGTGAGATAGACTATCCCTTATAATGAAATAACCGTCACCAAACGAAGCTATTGTTGGAATCAAATTTTCATCACGTGAATACGGTCTGTATACTTCTGGCGGCACTGTAGGCTTTCGGCGTTCTATGATTTCAACTTCATCAGGTGATTTTACATACAAGCGTTCTCGCATTCTGGCTAACATACCATCACTCAATAAAATAACAGGTGTCATGTACTTCTCTGCTAGATTAAAAGCTTCTATAGTGAGATCAAAAGCCTCCTGAACACTCCACGGATAAAGAGTAATAATCTCATAATCAGAATGAGAACCAAATTTAGTCTGCATTATATCACCCTGCCAAGGCTTACTGGCAATTCCAGTACTGGGACCTGCTCTCATGACATTCACTATAACTATTGGAGTTTCTGTAGCTACAGCAAGACCTATCCCTTCTTGCATAAGACTGTATCCAGGCCCAGAAGTAGCTGTCATGGATTTCATCCCAGCCATTGAAGCACCAATAATCATGTTTATAGAAGCTAGTTCATCCTCACCTTGAACATAAATACCACCAAGCCTAGGCAATCTTCTCGACATCTCCTCTGCTATCTCTGATGATGGTGTGATCGGGTATCCTGCGTAAAACCTGCAACCTGCAACCAAAGCACCTTCAACAACAGCCTGATTACCGTGAGTAAAAAGAACTTTATTTTCATCTATCATTTACCTACCCTCCTCACAAAAATCGCAAACTCAGGACAAATATTTTCACAAATCTTACATCCTATACAACGTGCTCTATCTTTTAAATATGTGGGCCGATATCCATAGACATTATATGTATTCTCTCTATCCAAAACCTTTGTTGGACACAATTCTATACAAAGGCCACATTCTTTACACCGATCTCTAATTACTACAACGTCAAAAACCTGCTTTCCAGACTGAAAAATTTCTGATTGCAAAATCATTATTACCAATGTCAATAATAATCCTAACAGTTTTAAATTTATCGAAAATTATAATAACTCATATTAACATACTCTTAATTATATAACTATTATACAAAAAATAAAAATATATGATTTAAAGATAACACTCTATTGCTTTCTAAGCTCTTTCTCGAGCTCTGCTATTTTCTCGTTAATATATTGTAGTTCGAGTTCTAAGTGTTTTTTGTAGTCCTTAAGAATTTCGAGTTCCTCTTCAGCAGTTAAATAGTGTTTGTGATAATACCACGGGCCATGATGCCAGTATCCATGCCACCACATTTTTATCGCCACATACTTATACAGGTATCTAATATATAAAGGTATCTTTGATACCCTAACATAAAAATATTAGACTCCAAAAATTATATAAAACATGCCAAACTCCATGCACCACAAATTCCATCACTGGATGATGCCCGTAGGCGGCCTTTTACCACTACTAGTTCTTCGCATGTTGTATGATAAGCCTAGACACGGCTATCAGCTTGAGGAAGATCTATCGAAAATTTTAGGTCGCCAAATACCAGAGGGTTTTATATACGGATTACTTAGAAGATTAGAAATGAGAGGATTAGTAACATATACTTGGGAGATGACCACAAGTGGCCCAGCCAGAAAAATTTACAAACTAACTGATGATGGTAGGGAATATTTAATATTAAGGCTAAAATCCATTACTTCCATAAAACAAATAATAGATTATCTGCTAAAGAATATGAATAATCTCGATACTTAGTAATGAGTAAGGACTTTCAATATTAATTTTGAGAAAATTTATTGTTTCTTAGTGATCTCCTTAATTATATCTTCAGGCATGCTATCTAAAAGCTTTTGAACAGCTTCATACCATTGAGTTAATCTCTGCTTAAGTGTGTTGCGCAATACATCAGGTGGAACAGCTTTATATTCATACATATATCCTCCCTTACCGATAAAACGTTCAGTTCTAACTGCAAGTCCTTTAATCACTAGATCATGAAGAATCTTTTGTACAGCCGGCCTACTCTTCCTTAATTTTTCGGTCATAATTTTAACAGTAGCTGGACCATCTCTCAATAGTATATAATATGCTTCTAACTCAGCACTTTCCAATCCCATTATACATTTTACTACATCACCAGGTCGAAGTTCCAATAATGCAAAAAGGGTCTTTAAACCTTCAATGCTCATAATTCTTCACTAAATAATTACTTTAACAATAATTTATATTTATTGTTAACACTCTCTGCAGCTGAAGTCAGTAGATTCTTGCTTCTAAAACTCTCATCAGCTAGCTGTTCATGAAGCTTCTACTTTCACCATCCCATTCCATCTTAGAGGTAAGAGGTGTGTCACTGTCTCGTTGGTCTTGCTTCCGTGGAGGCATATTCATTACAGTTCAAAATAATTTGTATTTAAGCTCATTGACGATTCATCCGACAAGTTAAAACCTTAAGATTTTCTATTGGATTTAGGTAAAGTTTTATTAATATTTTATCTATATCTAAATACTTGTTTCTTTAATATTTATATAGTTATTATACTGAGTCTTTTGAATAATTTTATTCTCTGTTGTTATTACATTATAACTTAAGTGATAAAGAATATAAATATCTTAAAATATATCTCATTTGAATACGTATGTGTGAGAGCATGTTGCATGATGATGTGCTTATTTTCGTTAGAAAAAAGGGGTATGTTAATGTGAGAGAAATTTCTAAAGCATTTAATGAACCACTTGATAAGATTGAGCTTATCTTGCAACAACTTATTGAATTGGGATATTTAGAGTACGCATCTAACAACTGTTCATTAAAGTTATGTGATACATGTCCAATAAATAAATCCTGTCCGTTCGTTAATTCAGGGACAAGGTTTTACAAGGTGAAGAGTAATGAAAAGTTTAGCAGAGATTGAGGAGGGTAAGAAAGTGAAAATTACAAAAATACTCGGGGGACATGGGCTGGTTAGGAGGTTATTACGTATTGGTCTTACTATAGGTATTGAACTTTTTATCGTTAATAATCAGGGTCCTATAATTGTTAAGTTTGGGGATTCTACTATTGTTATAGGTAGGGGTGTGGCTAAAAAGATATTAGTGGAGGAGGTGTTATGAGCTGTCATGATTATAAAAGTTTTAATTCTTTGAATGATAATGGAGGTTACGTTGTAGGCTTGGTTGCGCAACCCAACGCGGGCAAGACAACATTATTCAATACATTGACTAATGCAAGGGGGTATGTTGCCAACTGGCCTGGAAAGACTGTTGAAATATTTTCAGGAAACATTGAACATCATGGAAAGAAGTTGAGTATAATAGATTTACCGGGCATCCAAAGTCTTCATACATTGAGTAAGGAGGAGACATTAACGAAAGAATTCATATTGGAAAAGAAGTTTGATGCAATAATACTATTGGTTAATGCTGAGTCCCTTTATAGATCTCTGTATTTCGTCCTACAGATTCTTGAACTAACAAGTAAGGTGGTCGTTGCTATAAATAAATTTGATGTTGCTGAAAAGAGGGGTATCCATATAAATGTTGCTAAACTTGAGGCAAAACTGGGCGCCCCCATTGTTACTATAAGCGCATTAAAAAAGATTGGTATTGGACCACTTATGGACAGAGTTATGGATATTATTGAGAAAAAAGGTAAAGATGAGTATACCTTAAGGATAAATTATGGGTCGCTTGAGGAGTACATAGAACGTGCTCAGAAAATTGTTAAAAATAGAGGATTAGCTGTTCGTATTCTCGAAGGTGATAATTATTTGCTTGAAATACTAGGCAAAGAAGAAAAAGAAGAAGTTGTAAAAATCAGGAACGAAATCAGAGAAAAATATGGCTTCCAACCTGAGGAGTTAATTGCAATGTCTCGTTATAAGGTTGTCGAAGAACTTATGCAAGATGTTATCACTAAAGTAAACGTTGCAGAAAAAAGTTTTGAAGAAAAAATTGATAAGGTGATATTAAATAATTGGGCTATCGGCGCAGTCATATCATTATCTATTATGTTGGCAGCACTCTTTATATCGTTCACGATAAATACTGGTTTTCCTCTAAATCTGATCTTCAGAAGTTTTGGTTTATCAGAATTAGCTAACTTAATAGAAAATTACAGTCTTGGAGGAATAATTTCCACAGCATTTTCAATAGTTTCTAACATAGTCCAAATTCTTATGGAAGACGCTAATGCTCCTGCATGGCTTACTGATTTAACAGTTAACGGTATAATATCTGGTATAAGTACAGTGCTAAGCTTTTTGCCATTAATATTCATAGTGAACGTAGCCATGTCTTCTATAGAAGATAGTGGGTTTATGGCTAGAATGGCTGTGATTTTTAATAAAGTTACACGATTTGCTGGACTTACTGGTAAATCGTTCTTTCCATTAGGAATAGGTCTTGCTTGCAACGTCCCAGGAGTATTAGCGACTAGAATTTTAGAAGACGACAAAGAACGATACAAAGTAATTTTAACACTGCCATTCATCATTTGTCAAGCTAGATTAATAGTAATGATGTTCCTTCTCTCAGCATTTTTCATATCACCTATCATTCAAACAGGAACTGTTCTACTTCTTTACGGATTATCTATCGCAATGTTTTTACTCTCCTCAAAAGTACTCTCTAATATGGGAGCTTTTAAAGGTCAAGACCAGGAGCTTATACTAGAATTGCCACCATATCACATTCCTAGTCTGAGAGTCATTTCGTGGACATCTTGGGAAAGAAGTAAACATTTTATAACAAAGACATGGAAAATAATCCTCCCAGCAAGCATAGTAATTTGGATGGCAATGCATGTGGGATTAAATGGCTACACGCAAACCCCAGAGAAATCATTTGGATATATGATTGGGAATGTGATAACTAAATTCTTTAACCCAGTCGGAATTAATAGCTGGGAAATAGGTCTAGCACTCCTGGCAGGAATCATGGCAAAAGAAATTGTAATAGAGACGTTAGCTATCGCTTTTACTACTGAAAATCCCTTAGAAGCAGTTAAAGCATTAAATTTAACAATACCTCAAGCACTTTCAATACTTACATTCATAATGCTTTACACACCATGTATTGCAACACTATCAGCAATCTATTCAGAAACAAAAAGTCTAAAATTTGTTTTGATAAATTTAACAATGCAACTCTCTATAGCACTCCTATCCGCATATTTTATTTATGCGCTCATAACTTTTCTCTGAAACAAAAGTTAACATAATTCTTACATGTTTTCGATTCACGATTAAAAAGAAATTTATTATTCACTGAGTATTAAAAAATGGTGAGAATTATCTTAAAGGATGCCGTTCTAAAGATAATCAATGGTGTCTATATCAATGATTTTTGCATTTATGCTAAAAACATTACTAAGGGCAGGTTTTCTGAGGAGATGAATCTTGATTTTTATTTAAAGAAACACGATCAAGAAGCATTCCTTTTATCAGTAAAAGTCTTTCATGGACGAAAACCTTACTATCGACCGTGGATAGAAGTTTTCAACATCAACAATGAGCCAAAAATTAATAATGAAAAAATCGTTTATTTTAACTCTAATCTTGAAAATACTATGCTTTTAACTTTTTCACACATGTTAGAAAACGGTGAAAGCATTTATGTGGAATACTACAGTGATATAGAAACTAAAAAGCAACTTGATTTGGATTTTCCTCCTGCTGTTTCTCGTCTTGGATACAAGTTATTCGCTTTAGGTTTTTCATGGTTTAAAAATTGGTATTTTCCAGAAGGATTCATGGAAGGAAATGTGAAACTTCAAGCTGAAAAACCTATAAATGACAATGTTAAAGCTATGCAACTAACAAAAATGTATGAAGAAATTATTATATTCATTAAAAGGATAGAAAGTTTTAAAAAAGAATGGTACATTATTAACGCTATAGAAAGAGCAAAAAATATTATTGACAATCTCTCTAAAATTGGAAGTCATATAAAAAACTAAACTTTGAAGAATGACTGCTTATTCTTCTAGTCTCATTCTATTATTTGAGACACAGAATCGATAAAGACTTAGTCTCAGCTTAGTGGATTGTTCTACAGTTTCTGGAAATGGATTTTTATTGATGTTTTGATTCTGATACTGTTGGATGTTCGATACGAGCTCATCAGGCGACGGATTAAAACTCTCACTGTGTTGTTCTTCACTGTTGAGCAGTGAAAACCCTCAAAAATCGATAGAGGGAATAGATGAAAACTATTGAATCTCGCAGTGGTTACCGCTTTTCTTTCGAGTTTTAACAGTATGGGACTTAAATTTCTGAAAATCATTTCATCGTTTGAACAGAATCCACATAGATTCAGACATCAAAATTATTCCTGAAAGATTATAAGGATTAGCGATGAGAAAGGATAAATCCCGTGCATCATCAATACTTTAAGCACGATTGCGTAAGTTTGCGATGGACACTATGCTCATAACGTTTAGGTTTAAAACCTATGAATACTTATCAAATCTTGAGAGAAAAATGCTCTGTATGGTGAGAAAGATATTAACAAGGTTTGCGTAAAAATATAAATTATACTAAAAATAACTAATCACTGTGACATTAAATCTTCGTGGTATATTACGAGCAACTTTCGGTGTAGGTACTGTCGTTGGTATGTTCATGCTAATTGTTCCGTTAGTTGATTTAATATACGATGATACGATAAGTTTTTCATTTTTATTCTCTGGATTAGTGCTCATAGTGATTGGATATCTCTTATCTAGGATGAAAACACAGTCTCTTACATCTTTTGAGGCTGCAGTTGTTGCTGTGATCTCATGGATAATGATGTCTGTAATAAGTGCGATAGATATGTGTATCGAAACTAAATATGCGTTTATAGATACTTTATTTGAATCAGTGAGCGGGTTTACTGGAACTGGTTTCTCAGTGTTTGTGTTAAAAAATATGAAATACTCTATTATTTTATGGAGATCTCTCATGCAATGGATTGGCGAACTTGGGTTTACTGTATTTGCCATTTTAATACTTCCCTATTTCTATTATGTAGCCAGAGAAGTATACGGTGTAGAAAGACCTGTAAAAATCGAGATCACATTTTATAAAACAGCTATTCGTTTATTAATAATTTATGGTTCTCTCACGTTTATAGGCGCTGTAGCATATATCATAACTGGTATGTCTGGATTTGAAGCCATAAATCACATTATGACAACAATAGCGACAGGCGGTATGTCAATATATGATCAAGGATACCAATTAATATTCCTTCGCGCACCTTTTACTTATATTCCAATGGTCATATTCATGATACTAGGAGGAATGAACTTTCAGGATCTTAACAATTTAGTCACAGGAAAATTTAAAGAGTTATTGAAATCAGAGGAATTTATGTTTTACTTGATAATGCTAATGATACTTTCATCATTAGTATATCTATCATATCTATTTGTAGATAACATAAAGACTGACAATGTTATCCCATTTGCACTATTCAACACAATTTCAGGATATACGACAACGGGATTTAATTTAGGTTTAATTTCGAAACTAAGGGATACAACAAAAATCCTCTTAGTTATCTCAATGTTTATAGGTGGTATGTCGTTCTCTACAGCAGGTGGAATTAAAACTTTCCGTTTACTTCTATTTTTAAAGAAAATAAAGCATTATGCCCAATCTATAGTGTTACCTTCCTCTGTAATTAAACCTGTAAAATTCGACGAGAAGACAGTAAGTGAGGCAGAGTTTTCTCAAGTTCTTTTTATAATCATAATGCATGCACTAATGATTATCATTGGAGCATTAATAGTATCGGCATACGGCAACAATTTCACAGATTCGTTATTTGAAGCGACCTCAGCAGCAAGCAATGTAGGATTGAGCTCTGGCATAGTTTCTATGACAGACCCATTCACAGTAAAAATAACATTGATAATTCTCATGATACTTGGAAGACTAGAATACCTACCACTTTTCCTAGCCTTATCGTTAATGTTCAGAGAAAAAATAATAAAAAGAAAATAACATAAAAGAGTTATAAACTTGAAATAGCTTCAATAAGAAATTTTTAATTAGTTAACATTAAGATTTGCATCTAGGAATAAAACAATCAGTATTACTAATTTGATCATAATAAACGTTATATAGAGTTATCACTAAAATCTAATTAGGAGACCTTTATGAACAATCGCATCAATAAAAATGATCCTGATATAATTACATCGCTTAATAAAACATGTTATCTAAAAAATATTAGTGCTGGCACTCCTTATTGAATAAGGGAGGTGTATAGTTTGAAAATTTTAATAGTCGGTGGTGGTGTTGTTACTAAAGAATTATTGAACATTATTGATCTTAAACAACATGAGGTCATAATCGTCGAAAAAGATCAAAGTAGATGCTCTGAAATAAGCGAAAAATATGATGTGTTAGTTATAAATAAAGATGCAACAGATGTAACCGTTTACACAAAAGATATAGATATGACAATATTAGATGCTGTCATTGCGCTAACAGACAAAGACGAAGTAAATACGTTTGTTCTAACAATCGCAAAATTGTACAACATTCCCTTTAGATTAGCAAGAGTTAAAAATACTAGTATCGCAGAATTAATGACCAAGCTTGATCTAGGCATTCCTTTTACGTTCTCTTTAATGTTCAGTACTATGATAAAATATTTCATTGATTCATTAAGAGAAGCAAATCTTGTAGCTGCATTTAACAATATGAAACTATATTGGTTAACATTAATAGGCATTGATAGAGCCATAGGTAAACGAATCGACGAACTAGGATTACCGGATGATGTAAAGATTCTGCTCATATTTGATGGAAATACTATAAAAGCCCCCTCACCTAGCGACATATTGAACAATGGATATCAGCTATTAATTCTATCAGAACACACTGATGTAGAAGAAATAACAAAAATACTGAAAGGTTAAAGTTACTGTTGCTTTTAAACTTCCAAAGATATAAACCTGTACTAATACTCCTTTTATGAACTTTTCTCAAGAAAATTTCCACTATATTAAAGAGGTGTGAAAGCTTTCCATAGGGCAGAAGTATATTAACACTGCATCCCAGAACCCGATAGGATGAAACCTCAAGTAAACGAACTGAAAATCCTTGACCTTGATCGTGGAGAGAGTCAAATTCCTAAGAATTAAACTTTAGGTAAGAATATCTTTATTAGGATGTTTTAACCACATTAACATGATAAGGATAACTGATGAGTGTGATTTGTTTATGAATGAACTATCGCTTAAGAGAATTTGTGAGGCTTATAAAATGAAATATTCACTACTTCAATATAATGATACAAAGAGGGAGTGTTATGAGCTACAAACCAACAGCTCAATCTAATATATTTACTTCATTATTACAAATAAGGATAGAAACAATTATACTTATTGCAATTGTAATATTGATAGCTATAGTTATAAGATATCTTTTTATCAGATTCTTGCATACACTTGAAAAACGTAATATCATAACTATTACAACGAGAGCATTGATTACACGAATTTTCGATACAGTTATTATCATATCTATAACGATAGTAACAGTCCAAATAATAACAGCTGAGCTCACTCAGTACATCATAGCTCTAGCCATAGGCCTTTTTGTATTTGTTTTGTTCTATTATGAGATCAAAGAGTTTACTGCGTTTATAGCTCTGCAACTTGAAAGACGAGCATTGAAAACATGGATAGAAATTTATCCACCAAATTCAAACAATGTAATAAGAGGCAAGATAATTGAAGTGCAACCTTTCTCATCAATAATAGAGGACATTTACGGAAACAAAATGCTCATAGCTAACTCTATTTTACTACATTCATTAATACGAGAATACAGACCCAACATACAATTAAAAATAACCATAATACCAAAAGAGATTCTAAACAATAGTGAAATATTTAAATCAATTAAAGATCTTCCAGCAGATACTACGCTCTACTCCTATGATATTTATTATATAATACAGCGAATACTCTCCCAAACGCTATCAACCTCACAATTTAGAATAGATGAACAATCAACAATACTAAAAAGCATCAGTAAAGATTCAGTAACATTCACAGTAAAATTAATACCACACCAGATACCACTAAGAAAGATTGACATCTATAAACTAATAAAAGAAATATTCCAACGATTTCCAGAAAACGCTATATCAATAGAAGTACTCGATTAACCTTCATAATTGTATTGAGAAACTGTTAAAAGTTATTTTACAGATATTTTACAGATACAATTTAATAGCTAAAAATCAGATATTTTCAAATAAAACAACAAAATTACATAAAAACTTGGCAAGAAAGCTTACAGTTTCAACTGTGGAATGAATTGTCAATAGATTTATAGGTCAACTACCCACGGGTTCTGAGTTGAGTAGGAATACATAGTGAATTGTTGCTTTTATTCCTACTTAACCCTTCCCCCTCGATTAATTCGTTGAGGGCTCTCGGGGAGAACCCAATTCCCCGCATCTGAAGGTTCAACACCGCTATGATATCTCTATCCATTGTTAACCCGCATTCTTCGCATCTCATTATCCTGCCCAGATAGGAAGCCATGCTTCCAGAGCAGGCTGGGCAGGTTTTAGATGAGTTAGCTGGGCTAACGTATTTTGTTGGTAAATTAAGCCACTTCAGCTTGTATTCAAGCATGAGTTGGAATGTTCTTGCGTTCCACTTTGAGAGCTTTCTGTTCATGTCTTTAGACTTGTTGAGGATTCGCCTCTTTACACCTTTCAGGTTTTCAAGTATCGCTCCGCAGTTCTTCTCCCTGAACTCCCCCGCGATCTGCGTGGTTAACTTGTGCATGAAGTCTTTAGCCCTATTCTTCTCACGCTTAGAGTACTTCTCTAATAGTCTCTTTGATGTATTGGGCTTAATTTTAGATAACTTTTGCATCCTCTGTCTTTTAACCTCATAAACTCTGTGAATGTGGTAGAGCTCTCTTAAGTCATAGCGCTTGATCTCGCCACCTATGAACGCCATCACGTTCGTTAAGTTCACATCAAATGATGCCCACTTATCAGCTTTTGGGCTCAACCCTCTTCTTAACTGTAATTATCAACTCACTTTCAGTCATAAGTAGTCCACCGACTTTATCAAAGTCTTTTGGAATCCACGAACACTTACTTAAGTCAACCTCAAGATACCGCTTATTTGGTTCTACGCTTACCCTCAGTATGCCATCTCTGAAGCTGAAAAGCGTGCTCTTAATTAATTGCTTCCATAGCCTCTCAACTTCGCTCTTGGGATATCTCAGCTTGCCAGTCGGAAGTTTAACTGCTCTAATAATGCCTTTCCTCTGCCACCTCCAAAGCGTTTTAACTGAGATACCGAACTTCTTAGCAACATCCTTTGGTCTAAGTAGTTCTTCTTCCATCAAAGAGTTAATAGAGTTAAACAAATATTTAAACCTATCTATCTCAAAACTGTTGACCACGGCAATATTATCAAAAGCATAAAGAAAGAATCAAAAGATGGAAGCAGGAATACCGAATCAAACATAAAGATAAACTTCAGGAATATAAGAGAAAGATTTACGAGAAAGAACGACAATTTTGGCATGCAAACGAGGTTTCTAATGCTTCTCAACTTGCTGAAAATTTAGTAATCGAGAAAATTTTACCTAGTCTCGGGTTTAAAGAAGTTTTTAGACCAACTAAAAATTTCTATTTCGACTGCTTAGCTAAAAAGAATGGAGAAATATATGTCATCGAAGTTAATACTCATCAAAGGAAAACATTAAAAGTTTATAGTCGACAGTTTCTTGAGTTCTTTAAACTTCCTCTTCTTATGTTTTTCGTAAAACTAGATTTAACTCAGTATTTTCTAATTAAAAGCAATCCCAAACAATATAGAGTTGAATATCATTATAAACAAGGTGATATATATGTTATCTGAAGCTCGTGGGTTTCCTTGAGGTGATCGGATGATTCGACTAAGAATCTCCTGACTTTAATCGCGGAGAGTGTCAATTTCACAACAATAACTTTATTTTTCATATTTTTATAAGAGTTATGGTGATGATCATGAGTGATAGTGATATTGATCCAACCTGGCTTGTACTTAAAGCTGCTGTGGATAGACAACCATACGTAGTGGGTTGGAGTCGGACACTTCAGCCTAAAATTAAGAATGGTAAAGTCTATTCAGAAATTAAATGTATTAGAATATATGTTTGGAAGAAGATACCTAAAGAAAAACTCTATCCTATCGAGATTATACCTGAGCAAATTGAGCACATACCCACGGATGTGGTTGAGGTAAAAGGTCCAGACATTGTTGAAGAAATTAGAAAGATAGATCCCACTGCAGTAATATTATGGAAAAAAATAATTTAATTAGAGGAATGTTGTTATTTTACTTTCTTTAAGAATATTCTCCAATAACCATGTTCTTCTATGATTCCTACTACCTCTTGTCCTGCTTTTTTAGCCCATGCTGGTATATCATTTTTTGAACCAGGATCCGTAGAGAGGATTTCAACAATTTCTCCTATATTCATTTTTTTAATTACACGAACCGCCTCCATTAAGGGTCCTGGACATGCCGTGCCTCGTGCGTCAACAACTCTATCAGCTTTTATTTCCATGTCTCATCACCTAAATAAAAAGTGTGATTCCACCCTGAGCTATTTCTAGAAATGTTACTGCGCCTACTACGTCATCAACTGCATCTATTAGATCTTCCTTTTTTAGGTTCATTATATCCATTGTTTGCGAGCATGCATAAATCTTAACATTACCTATTTCACGTGCCTGTAGTACCATTTCATACCATGATGGAACTTTCTTTTCCGACATCATTTTCATCATCATTTGACCCATATCTTCAAAGTCTTTGCTTATTCTTGGCGGAGTTTTCATCATATCTTTTCTGATTGCGTTCAAACCCCAGAATGTAAAGAATAAGTTCACTTCATATCCTGATGCTGCAGCAGCTGTTGCCAAGACTCCTACTGGTAGTAATTTATCTACAGTTCCAGAGAAAACTATTATTGAAAGTTTTCCAGTCATTTTGCCTCAGTATGTATATCTTTTAGATAGATATATACTTTTCTAAATTATACAAATCAGTAATATGAACGTGCAATACAATAATATTTATTAAAGTTCAATATTATGAATTTCTATAAATATCTTTAATTAGGTTTATTTTATTTTTAATAATTCGGCTTGTTCTTTTGCTATTTTGAGAACTTCCTCTGCCAAAGATTTGCTTACATAGCCGCTTTCTACATATTTTTTAAGCTCATTTACATCAATTATTTCCACCTGATCTGCATAGTTTCTTACAATATCTACTAACAAATCTATATATTGTATTCCATCCCATGTGAATTCTATAGGTGTTGAAATATTGATGTATATACCCTTCATTACACCGCTGCGATTATAATAAGTATGTCTAGAGATCATGCTGCCCATTTTATATGTTGATATTGCATAATCTCCTTTTTCTTTTGGTGCGCCAATTCCATCATATATGCCTTCACTTTCTGAAAATTGTCGTCTAATGGATACCTCAAAGTTCCCTGCGTCTATATTTATCACTTTTCCGGGTGTAAGTTCTATTCTTTCACCGTTTGGTTTATAGTGTCTAATTTTCACTAGACTACCTATTGAAAATCGGTTCATTATGAACGATTTTATCATATGCGCACCAATATCTTCTGGATTATAACCATTAGTAACTAAGTTCTCTGCAAAGTCTACAAGCAATTGGGTGTCTTTGCCTAATGACCTCATGTAATGATGACCTGAAACTGTTGGGAGCACTGAGCTTCGGATTTTATCTAATGTTTGTTTTACATCATAAGAGAAATTAACTTTTGCGATATGTATTCCATCCCTTATTTGTCCAACCTTTTGAGTTAATGAGAGACTTTTTTCGAGGAGTGTGTTGCCTTCGCGTACTAATGAGTTATATTCTTCAAGTATAGAAATGGGTTCTACATATTGTGCTAGATCTAGTAAAAGTATTCCCCAACCACTTTTTGTTATGTTTTTTACAAAGTTTAGTAGGTTCTCTTTAACATGCGGTTCTACATAACCCCATACGTCAGCAGTCAAGTTTTTTGAAATGATTATAGTTTTTCCAGCTATAGCTATACCTTCTGTTGCTTCTGGCATACCAGAATAGACCGGCTTTATGATTGAAACGATTACACGTTCTCCGACGTTTTTCTTTCCTCTTAAAAATACTTTATGAGAACCTATGTTAACTATCGATGTATTGTAATTAGCCTCAATGACTTCTCCAGAATATACTGATCCGATCGGAATTATGGAGGGATTTATTGTTATTTTACCTAATTTTTGAAATGATTCTATGATTCTTTCTACTCCTTCCTTTGTACCATATACTGTGATGCCATAGATCCATGGTCTTGCCTCAATCGCTACATCCCATGGTTCTTTTATTGCTTCGATCTTGAGACGTTCTATAATTCTTTTAGATGGTTGTGTGAGCACAAATCCATTATCAAGTAGAAATTTAGCGAGGGCTGTGGAGTAGATGCCTCTTGTTAAGACTTTCATTTTTTCTCACCTACTTTAGACTAGTTCACCTTTTTCTTATACTTTTGCAAACGTTGTACACTTTATTCCCCTTTAATCTCTAATTTGTTCTAGTAGTGATATCGCTTTCCATATTGTAGTACGAGCGAAAATAGGCATTGTTGGTTCTTGCATCAATTCATCAAGAGTATTTATAGCGTTCGCAGCTCTTGCAGCTAGTGACGGAATCTTCTTGTCATTTAATGAACTGATGGCTCTTTTGCAAGCTTCTCTAATATTTCTAGGAACATCAGTATCATTTGCAACTTGAGTTAAATATGTTATAGCAAGTTTTATTCTTTCTTCGTTTGCAGTTATCGCCATTTTTTACACCCCGCTAACTATTTTTGCTACATCTAATATCTTATATATAAGTATCTAGGGTGAAAATCATGAGTATAAAAAAGAGTTCAGATGTTTTGAGCAAACGTATGGCGGAGTTACTAAAGGCTGGAGCTATAATGCTTAATGATTATTGTCCAGATTGTCACGTACCATTATTTAAATTAAGAGATGGACAAATAATATGTCCCTCTTGCAATAAGCGAGCCTTCTATGTAAAAGAAGGTGAAGAATATGTAGTAGAGACTATGATAACCTTAGAGAACCTCAGGAAAACAATAACATCCAAATTATCACAATTGAATATATCAATATCTATGGAACAAGATACTAATCAACTTTATGAAGAAACTAAGCTTCTTCTTGCACTATTAGAAGCTTTGGAAAGATTAGAAAAATTATCATCGAAAAAAAGTTAATAAGAAGCTTTATTTCTGAAAGCTTAGTCCTTTAGTAGATGAATTGTTGATAAGCTTAATCAACTCTTGGTGTTTCTTAATTTAAGCGTGTCACTCAATAAATGGAGATAGAACACGTGTAAGCGGAATATCGTGCTTACCTCCATAGCAGGTGCCATCTTCAACAGTATGCATGACCGGTATGATGAAACACTAGATTGAAAACCGAGAATCTCCCCACTTTAGCAGAGAGTATTAATAAAGCATGAACGTTTTTATCTTTAATCTTCATTTTTGTATTCTGAATCCAAGACTTCTCTGATCTTATTGGAAATCTTCTCACCTATCCCTTCAACTTTCATAAGCTCTTCTTTTGAAGCATTAAAAACGTTTATTACAGATCTGAATCTTTTTAAAAGTCGTTTTGCTAATGTAAGGTCTATATTGGGTAAGCTAGCTACAACTGTTTCTTGTTGTTCTTTTAGTGTGATTGGTCTTTTTCCACTTTTGATCGTTGGTTGTTTGCGCTTTTCCATCTGTTCACGCTTGGCTATTGAAATGAACAATGATGCGGCTTCATTGGCATCTTTTACATTTATAACTGGTACACCGAAATCGACAATTATACTCGCAATGGCTCCTCTTACAGCCTCAGCGTTTATGATAGGAGCGTATAATGTTGACCCCTCAATTAATAATACCGGTTTTGAATACGCATCACGCATATTGATTATTTGGTTAAAAATTCTTTTATCTATTATTGATTTCGCGAAATCTTCAGCTGTTTTTCTTTCAACCACAACTTCATCTGATAATACATAATCACCTATTTCAAGATTTACAGGTCTCACATCAACACCGCGTAGTATCAATTCTTTAGCTATATCTGATTGTAGTTCTCTGTTATCCACATATATGGTAAGTTGTTCTTCCTGTGACTGAGTTTGCAAAGAAACCTTAGATTGTATTGTAGTCTGAGGTTGTGTAGCTCGGATAAGCTCTTGGCTCGTGGTTTTAGTTTTTTCAATGTTTGTTTGCTCAATTTTTCCCATAATTACATTTTTATTATTACTAAGCTCTCTTATAAGAGTTCTCATTGTGCGTTTTCTTTGTAATCCAGCCCAATAGTAACGTTCATCGCGTGTACCTTTAGTTAGGAGTACGTAAACTCTGCCTGGAAATTTTCTCCCCGTGCGGCCCATACGTTGAACTATTCTTATGGCACTTGGAGGGTTATCATAGAAAATGACAAAGTTACATTCAGACACGTCTAATCCTTCTTCACCTACGTTTGTCGCTATGAGTAAATTTATTTCTCCATTTTTAAATTCCTCTAATACTCTTATTTGTTCTTTTTGGCTCATTCCCTTATCTAGTTTATCAGCTTGTCCTACAAATCGTTCAGCCTTAATGTTGAGAATATCTGAGATAGCATCCAGAATCATTTTAACACCACTTCTGATCGTAGTAAACACAATACCTCGTACGTTTGGATTTGATGTGTATATTTCCTTAAGCAGATTTTTTAATAAATTAACCTTAGGATGCTCTTCATTGCCAGGTAATTTAACCAAATTAGAGAGTTCCATCCAATTCCTATTTTTGACTAACATTTTTATGGCTCCTGTTGCACCACTTCTAGAAGCTAATGTTTCTATGTTTACTATAAATTCTCTAAGAGGTTTTATACCCTGTATTTCTAATAACTCTAGCATGTGTTCAAGCCTAATTAAATTATTAACGATAGCATAAACTAACTTTATATTCTCTCCTAATTCGTTTTCATGTTCAATCACTTTAGTTTTTAATTCTAACAGTTCACGCTTTTTTAGTTCAGAGGCTGGTGGAAGTGTTATGCCCAATGACAGGAGTTTTTCTCTTAATTCGTTCATCATGTTTAAAATTAATGTTCTAGCTTTCTGCATTATTGGGGTCATTTCACACGTTAGCCATTCTATATCTACAGGCTTAACGTAAGGTAAAACGTCAGGATCACGTTCACTTCGTGCTTCTATTCGATTTATAATAAGGTTATTCATAACCTCTAGTATTTGTTCCTTTGTAGATCCCGGTGATGCTGTTAAACCAACTAGGCGTGCTTTAGGATTCCTTGAGCGAATGTACTTAGCAATAAAAACATAAGGATAGTCTCCGAGCGCCCTGTGAGCTTCATCAAAAACTACTAAAGACAAGCGTCTCACATCACATCTACCAGCAATTACATCATTTTGAACGACCTGAGGTGTTGCTGAAATTATTACAGCATTTCGCCACATTTTGGAACGTTTTTCTGGAAGAACCTCACCAGTCATCACGACTATTTTTTTCCAATCAATCTTCAGCAAATCACTAAAAACTCGTGCGTGCTGTTCAACCAAAGGTTTAGTTGGAGCCATAATTAAGATTTGTGATTCGGGATTTTCTTCAAGAATCCTTGCCGCAATTAAGACTGCTATTAACGTTTTTCCTAACCCAGTAGGTAGTATGACTAAAGTATCGTGATTGATACATGTTTGTGCTATGTTTTCTTGATATAATCTACGCTCGATAAGCTCAGACCTCAATAATCTAGAATCATAAATACTTTGTAGTGTTTTCACACCACAAATAATATATGCGAAAAACTATATAACATTGAATATTCTTACGTTTCACTATTCTTAAGGAAGGATTTAAAAGCATTACAAAATACTTTGTAATGGGATTAGTTCATGTCTCGAAAAGGATTATTTATTGTGTTTGAAGGTATTGATGGTGCTGGTAACACGACCCAGTCTAATCTTTTAGCACAATGGCTTGAGAAACAGGGGTTTCGAGTACTACTAACCAAAGAACCAACAACAGGTGAAATAGGAGTCCTTATAAAGAAAAAACTTAAATCACCCACTGTTTCTCACCCGGCAGTCGATGCATTACTATTTGCCGCAGATCGTGTTGAACATGTTTACGATATGATAATGCCTGCTCTTAACGATGGTATCTTTGTTGTTTCAGATAGATACAAAGAATCAAGCATGGCCTATCAGTCAGCGCAAGGATTAAGTCAAAAATGGATTCATATTTTAAATAAATATGCTATAGAACCTGACCTAACTATAATTCTTGATGTAGAACCAGAAATTTCGCTTACTAGAAAACCCAATCTTACAGATCGTTATGAAACGAAGAATTTTCTTAAGAAAGTACGTAGAAAATTATTAGAAAGAGCTATAGAGAAAGGATACCCAGTTATATATACAGGTGATAGCGTGGAGGAATCACACAATAGAATAGTTAACTTGATCAAACTTCTTTTGGAACAGAGAGGTTATATCTTAAAATAAATTTATTTGTGGCTAAAAATATTAGAATTATTGATTAGAATGGTTAGAGATTATTGGAGTTATATAAAAGATCCGATATGGGGTTATATCAAAATTACTAACGAGGATAGGCTTCTCATTGATAGTTTTCCAGTTCAAAGATTAAGAAGGTTAAAGCAGCTTTCTTTAGCAGATATAGTATATCCTGGAGCAGTTCACACACGATTCGAGCATTCTTTAGGAGTCATGCATGTGGCTACTGAAATTGCTAAAAACTTACCTATTGAAGTGTCTAAGGATGATGGCTCCCTGATAAGATATTCTGCACTTTTACATGATATCGGGCATGGTCCGTTTTCCCATCTTTTTGAGCACTACTTGGAAAAATACTTAAAAAAAGATCACGAAAATATTGGTGAATGGATTATACTAAAGTCTGAATTAGCCGACATAATATCGAAATTAGGATATGATCCAAAAGAGATTGCAGGATTAGCACTAAGAGGTAAGAGTAATAAACCAGCTTATATGAAACAAATCATAAGAAGCGCCGTGGACGCTGATAAACTTGATTTTATAAGAAGAGATAACTACCATACAGGCGCAGGTTATGGTAGCATAGATGTTGAACGCCTTATTTATACTATGGAGATAATTGATGATAAATTAGCAGTGAATATGACAGCTCTTTCAGTGCTTGAGATGGTTATAATATCAAGAGTAAAATCATTTGAATCTATTTATTATCACAAGACTATTAGAGGTGCCCAGTTAATGTTCATACGAGCACTAGAAATGGCTGTGGAGGAAAATGGACTTTTAAAATTTGATATGCCAGAAGAATATCTTAAGTTGGATGATTACACATTATGGTCTATAATTTCAGAAAGCACCAAAGGGGGTCAGATGCTAAAAAGGATTCAGTCTAGAGATTTGATAAAAATGGCATATGAAAAGAAGTACATAATAGGGGACGAGTTCATAGTAAAAATACTGTCTAACGAAAATATTATGCGCAAAACTACAGAAGAAATATCAAGCATGGCAGGTGTGAGCCCGGAATCCATTTATATTGATGCTCCTTCACTTCCATCAGTACCTTATCATGGCAGTTTTGAAGCCGATCCAACTGAAATCCCTATTGTAAAAACTGACGGTGAATTACGCACATACTATGTTTCAGAAGTTTCTCGTGTAATAGATGTTTTAAAAGGGTACTTAAATATCTTAAGAGTATACACTGATAAAGAAAATAGAGAAGCGGTGCATCAAGCATGTTCAAAGTTGTTCGGATCACCAACAGTATCAGGTAGGATATCCGTTTAAGGATTCACAATAACAGTTCCATCATCTAATATTCGTAGTCTATCACCAGTCCTAATAATTTTGTGTATTGGTATGTTAAAATTATCAAGCAATGGAATATCCGATACTATGCATCCTGACGCAATTATTAAATCCGATCTCTCCATCAGTATTGCACTTGGCGCTAATCCCTTTTTCTTTAACGCATAAATTATCCATGATCCAACAGTAGAACCTCGTCCTAGTGGAACAACTAAAACCCTATCTTTTAGCATCTCACCATAAATATCACTTTCTTTGTTAACCACAAACCCATTTTCCTTATTTACGTCGCCTAAAAATGAAATAGGCTTCTGAGAGACTAATGCAAGGCCTTCAGCATTACCAGAATTTATTACTCTACCTTTCAAAATCATTTTATATCACTTCAGTCACTGATTCGATAAGAGACATATTCTCCGTGATACATATCCGTGCACCTTTTGATACGTTAAGATAGTGTGCTGTCTTTATTGCATCAGTTCCTATAACACCATTTGATTTTTTCGGATTAAAAACAGGACAAGCTCCTGCAAAAACCTTTGCTCCACTCTTTTCTATAACTTTTATAAAACCTTCTTCATAAGCGATCTTATAGGCAGAAATCGATGTATATAATAGTAGTGATTTTCCTTGTTTTACTCTTCTTTTACCCAACAAACTTGCTAGTTCTCTTAGCTCCAGAAGCGATAAATGTGGACAACCAAGATACACAGCGTCAATATCTAACGAAGTAAACCTAGCTCTAACATTCATCATCTCTTTCTCATCAATTTCAATTTTATCCTCAGCTTCCACCGTATTATCTAAAAACTTAACCATACCTATAGTTCCTGATGCGGAAAGCCCAGCAGAAAATTGTTTTTGATCAGAAATTGACTTAGGCATTGCTCCTATTATGGCAGGAATGCTATCGCCAACCAATTCACCTATTCTATAACCTAAAATACCAAAATCAAGTGAAGAGGAAAGATCAACTTTGACCTTAACGATAACTTTCGGTTTTCTGTTCTCATCTAAATGAAGTCCATAATATCCAGTCTTGCCAATTACGGCTGCAGCAAGAGCTGAAAGCCCACTCTCTTTATTAGTGTAAACATTAAGGAACGTGTTTGCATAGATCACTGCCGACGATTCAGCCCAAGCTAAATGAGAACCAGGGGACGGCACATTATCCAAAAAATACGGTGTACAGCTTAATGTAGGTTTCGCACCCAATTTTATATATGCATCTACAATTCTTTTTTGTTTCTCATAATAATCTTCACTAACACCAGTAGATTTCCATTGTTGTAGATCGATGGCGCCTGGATTTATTGTAGTAGGAACCGATACGTGGACATTTTCTTTCATAAGCCATTCCAAAAATGACAGTCCTTCATCACCAATGTTCTCATAAGATATACCTGAGACATGCGCACTTTCTATTTTAATTAATCTTTCAGCGCCTGCTACAGTTGCCAGTCCGATAACTAGTTTCATCATTTTGCGTAATCCTTCACCTTTTTCACCGTTAAGTATGCTCTCTTCTTCTTTTGTAAGATACAATACTATCACCTATTAATTTATTAAGTTGTTCATCATTTATAGGTATTGTAGACCTCATAAATTTCTCTTTAGGTTTTAATAATGTCCTTGTAGCATCCAGACCTAACTTGCTACCTACTGACTGTTCTTGATTACTTGAAGGATCCAGAGACGAGACTGTGGCTGAAGGAATTACTATAGTTCCTGTTGATGGTTGTAAACGTGTAGCTAACGCCCATTCAACCTGTTTTGGATCATCAGGATCAATATCATCATCAACAACTATAGCTATCTTCAATGATGGATGAGCAGCAAAACAAGCCATTAAAACATTTTTTCCATCACCTTCACGAATTTTAATTATTGATGCCACGCAAATTAACCAGCCGCATCCTCCCTCAGTAAGTCTTACCTTCTTTACGCTTGGTACAATTTTTTCTATATAATTCTTAATTTGTGCTTCTCTTGAAAAACCCATAAAAAACATATGATCACGACTACTAGGTACTAATGCATAATACCATGGATCGTCTCTTGTGTAAATAGATGTAACGTAAACAACTGGTTGTTTCCTAACGATGTCTGGCGTTCCAGTAAGATCAGTAAAAGGACCCTCGTCAACAACTTCATTTGGATCTATATAACCTTCAATAACAATTTCAGAATCAATTGGTGCTCTAGAACCATTAGGCAACTCAAAAACCTTTAACATTCCGTTCAATAATTTATTAGCAACACTGAAATGATCTATACCATAAGAAGGGGATGAACTGGCAGCTATCATTACTGCTGGATGAACACCAATAACCACTGATATAGGTAATTTCTGATTTTTTTCTCTAGCTTCATTAATCATAGTATAAAGATGCCTAGGAACAACTCTAATTGCCATTCGTTTCTCATCGAGTATGAGAAGCCTGTGTATCGATGAATTAAGAAAACCATGTTTCACACTTTTTGCAGTAACAACTCCAGATGTTATATAGTATCCAGCATCCTCCTTAAAATGTCTCAACACTGGTAAATCCCTAAGAGTAATGTTTCTTAAAGATAATTCGTTTGGCTTCCCCGTAACTTCAGGAGAAATCGGTGAATCCATAGCGTCACTTAATTTTTTATGATAATTTTCTTCATTTACCCCTATTGATCTATATAACCTTTCTCGTGTACTTACAACATTACCAACTGCCTTATATCCATCTAGATTATGAAAAAATACTATTGGACCACCATCTAGTTTTTTTAATATAGCAGCAGCCTCATAATCTCTTGAAATACGATTTTCAATGTCAATTACCTCACCTCTTTTCCTGTTTTCTGTTATAAAATCTCTGAATGTATGATGCATTGTTATTACACCACACCATCTTAATAAAAACAAGGTATAAAATTCTCTGCCTCATGGGTTCTGGATTAAGTAGGAATGCATATGTTGCTTTTATTCCTACTTAACCCTTCCCCCTCGATTAGCTCATCGGGGTCTCTCTGGGGGAACCCTTCTCCCCGCATCTGAAGGTTCAACACCGCTATGATATCTCTATCCATTGTTAACCCGCATTCTTCGCATTTCATCATCCTGCCCAGATAGGAAGCCATGCTTCCTGAGCAGGCTGGGCAAGTTTTAGATGAGTTGGCTGGGTTAACGTATTTTACTGGTAGGTTAAGCCACTTCAGCTTATATTCAAGCATGAGCTGAAACGTCCTTGCGCTCCACTTCGAGAGCTTTCTGTTCATGTCTTTAGACTTGTTGAGGATTCGCCTCTTTACACCTTTCAGGTTTTCAAGTATTGCTCCGCAGCTCTTCTCCTTGAGCTCCCCCGCAACCTGCGTGGTTAGTTTGTGCATGAAGTCCTTGGCTCTACTCCCCTCACGTCTAGAGTACTTCTCTAATAGTCTCTTTGATGTATTGGGCTTAATCTTAGATAACTTTTGTATCCTCTGCAGCTTAGTTTCATAGACTCTGTGAATATGGTAGAGCTCTCTTAAGTCATAGCGCTTGATTTCGCCACCTATGAACGCCGTTATGTTCGTTAAGTTAACGTCAAATGATGCCCACTTTTCCGCCTTCGGCTCAACCCTCTTCTTAACCGTTACTATAAGCTCCCTCTCAGTCATAAGTAGTCCACCGACTTTATCAAAGTCTCTCGGAATCCACGAACACTTACTCAAGTCAACCTCAAGATACCGCTTACTAGGTTCTACGCTTACCCTCAATATGCCGTTTCTGAAGCTGAAGAGCGTGCTCTTAATGTAGACTGTCCTCTTAGTTATCTCAGGCTTACCTTCAGCTTTCCCCTTGTTATATAATGTTATCCAGCCTTTAACAAGTCCTACGACAGAGTTCATTGTTGAATCAACGTAATGCTTTGAGTATTTCCACTCCCGTAGCAATTCATCTCTAAGCTCTCTCCTATCCTCTCTATCGAATTCGAGGTGAGCCTTCTTGGAAATTTTAACGTGCGAGAATATTGCGTCTAAAGCCTTCTGCTTAACTTTGAAGTATTCTTCGATTAAATCCTTCGGAATCTCTACTGGGATCCTGTAGCTTTTAACTGCCTCCATAATCTCTCAACCTCGCTCTTAGGATAGCGGAGCTTGCCAGTTGGGAGCCTAACTGCTCTAATAATGCCTTTCCTTTGCCACTTCCAAAGCGTTTTAACTGAGATACCGAACTTCTTTGCAACATCCTTTGGTCTAAGTAGTTCTTCTTCCATCAAAGAGTTAATAGAGTTAAACAAATATTTAAACCTATCTATCCCAAAACTGTTGACCACGGCAATGGTCAAGTTTGCTCTTTATCTAATGGATGTCCAGAAAACCTAGAGCTTTGCTGGGATGAACGGGCAAAGTTTAAATGTGAAACTCGCTTGCTAAATTCGGGTTCTCATGCAGAAAACAGAGATTTGAACGCATGTATAAACATAGTCCATGCCTTAATGAGGGTCGTGATATAGGAGATAGTGAATCTCCCAAAACCAGCAGATGAGGAGTTAAGACTAAAGCTCTGCCCTGGACACTGGAAGCACTCCCGCTTCAGCTGTGAGGTAGCTCACTATAATTCTAAAAGTTTTTTGTTTAATCCTAATTCTGATGTGTATGGTGCATCTATGATTTCTAATATTTTCTTTGTTCGTTCACTTCCCAATATTGCTTCTAACTCGGAGGATTTTGCTTGGAATACTGATCTTACAGTAGTAAATTTTAATAGTAGTCTCTCTGCTAATTTTGGCCCTATTCCTGGTAAACTTCCAATTATATTTATCTGCCAATCTTTAGTTGTTGATAGTTTTGGTTTATGCTTAATTATGATTTTTTTTCCAGTTTTCTGTTCATGTTCTGCAGCTAATTTGATGAGCTCTGCAGTTTCTTCTATCGATTTTGAAAAGATCACATTGACACCATGTCTAATTGTAAGTGAAATTATTGCACCACGTATGATTTGAGGATTTTTTACTAAAGTTTCTAATCCTGCTAATTCTTTTTCAACTATTATAATTGCACGTTCATAAGTATTAGATAGCCGGTATGCTTGATCAAAAAGTCTTCCATCAAATATTGAAGAAATAAAATCAGAAGCGCTCTTTCTTTCTATCGCCACTGCATCAGAAATTATATAATCAGCCACGTCTAATTGTTTAAAGGCAACTGTAATGTTCATACTAGATAATATTTCAGGAACGCCGCTATTGCGCTCCCTACTATCTGCAATTACCACAACCATAGATTCTCCTATACTAATAATGGTATGCGTGCTTATATTATTATAGAAGAAATTTTAATCTTTATAGAATGATCTGACCATGCGAGTTATTTTCTCCTCAGATAAAGCGCTGACTATTTTCGCGTTTTTCATAATCCAACTTGGCATATTCTCTTTGATTTCTTTCCAAAGAAACCTTGAGTCCATAAGTATGATCACTCCTCTATCACTGAGTAATCTAAAGGGTCTTCCAGCAGCTTGGGCAGCTTTTCTTATTGCAGGATAAAGATATGCCAACGATTTTCCCTTACCTGGAAATAATCCATCATAGTAATCAATCTGTGCTTTTAACTTAATGCTTGGTTTAGCGAAGGGGACTCCAACTACAATAACAGTGTCCATTTGACTACCAGGATAATCCTCCCCCTCTGAATTACGGCCGCCTTGAACACTAAGCAGTACAGCCCCACCCCTATCTCCCATCATTTTAAATTCTTGCAACATTCTATCATTATCTTTAGAACTCATTTCTTGCAATTCTATAAATAATGGTTTAGAAAGAAAACTCCTTAATCCTCCATCTAAAAGGCCTTGCTGGACTTCGTATGAAGCTGCAAAAACTCCAGTATTACCAGGAGTATTAATAGCAATCTGAGCAATCAATCGTGACATTCTTTCATACATTTCAGTCTCCCTCAGTTCATATTTAGTTGTGACATCCTTTATTATGATAGTTAATACTTGTTCCTCTGGAAATGGCGATGGTGCTTCAACAAATTTTATGCCTTTAGGTATACCGACCACACTTGTGTACGCTTCTAAAGGTTTCATTGTTCCTGACATGCTTATTGTGGCTAATGCTTCCTTAAAAATATGCTCAACAGCTTCTCTTGGGTCTAATGCTGTGATCTCAATTGCTCTTTTTTCAGCCTTTCCATTAATAATATGGATATAATTTTTTTGATCAACAGTATCATACAATTTCAACAAAAACTCACCAACACGATGCATATACGACCTTGGATGTTTCCCACTAATTAATAACTGATACTTAATCTCCTCACCATACATTCTACATTGATCAGCTATAACATTAAGTGGAAGCCCAAACTCTGCATAAACCTCATCCATGAATAATTTTGTATTAAACAATTCTTCATCATTTTTATTGCTTATACTCTCAAGAAAATTAGTAATAAACTGCAGATACTCTTTCAGCTCTCTTTGATTATATCGTTCTGCTTCATTAATAGCTTCCCTTAAACTTCTCATCGACAAAACATCACTTAATACGGATAGTGAAAAATCTGGCAAATTGTGTGCCTCATCAATGACTACAACAAAATTACCGAGGTCCTGACCCAAATTTTTTATGAAATTCTTTATCACAATTGGGCTCACAAGATACATATAACTAACAGCAATAATCTTACTACTCGGTAACAAAATTCTGATTAATTCATACGGACATGCATTTTGCAACTTACCCATTTCATAAGCATCAGAAGCCTTTACAGGAAACTCGGTTGCTCTACGAACAAAATCATCTACTACACTCTTCTCATAAGTATGAGTATAATACTCACATCTACCACTCTTCACAGCCAAATTGCAAAGCTCTATATGCGATCGATGATCAAAACTGCTCTCTATAACTTGAAGATTCGTGCACATCTCAAGCTTACCTCTCAATGATACACCTGATACAGGAACCTTAGTGCTTACTAATCTCAATTCATCAATAATCCTCTCAAGCTCCCGATGAGTTCTAGCCAAGAAAAGAAGCCTAACATTGTTTTCTATAACATGAGGTAAAGCACCAGCCAACACTGCAGCAGTCTTACCTAGTCCACTTGGCCCTTCAATTATCAAATGACCCCTCTCTTCTATAGTCTGATACACTGAAACCGCAATTTCCTTCTGTCCCCTTCTAAACGATGAATAAGGAAAATACTTTTCTATCTGCAAGACCAGCCCCTACAATAGAATTATATTAAAAACTCACTTAAAAATACTCCTTATTTCACGAACCTCCTCCCCATCCTGGAGAACGATAGTTCTAGGTACTTATTGGTTTGGAGCTTCATACCTTATCTAAAGGTTAAAAAAACCTCTATGCACAACAGCCTGAGACTTAACTTTATACTGCATACATCTGGCTCTTAAGACCTGCAAGTTATAAATCCTTTGATGACTTAGAGGGATGCTCAACTGCTACTTCACTGAAAACTGATATCCTTTTACTCCTAAGATGAGACGAAGTGAGAGCCTAAAAAGATGAGCCCATGTAGCTTCTTTCTAAGTATTATTAATTTAACTTTAAATACTTCCTCTATAGATGAATAAGATGAAGGTACGCTGGGGTAGCCAAGTCTGGTTAAGGCGCCGGCTTGCTAAGCCGGTGACGGTAAAACCGTCGCGCGGGTTCGAATCCCGCCCCCAGCGCCATTGTTAACGATTTCAAAATAGATATGTTTAAATATTGGTAAATACAGAAGAAATAGCTATTAACAAGACCAAGATAATAAGGAAAAACGTTTACATCAAGAACACAATTTTCCGCTTCAGAAACGGCATCTGAAGATAAGCGTAGAAGTAAGAGATATGTTGTTTAAAGATAAATTAGGAGGTCTTAACTTATTGTAGCCGCTACTACTAATCTGAGCACCCATCTTACGTATTCAGGCTAAGATTGACACGTGTTAAGAAGATTTCCTGGTTATTTGTGATACTATTGCTGCTACTATGAAGTTTACTATGAGAGCATATAGTGAGATTTCTCCAGCTGGTTTAGCCCACGCAGATGGTATACCAAAGTATTTCGCAGTTTGAACTGTAAACATTAGCACTGTGAGAGCCCCTATTACTAGACCAGTTATAGCTCCGTACTTATTTATCCATTGTCTCTTACTTGGTATTATTGCCTGTAGCAGGGCTGGTAGAACTTGGAGACCGCCTCCTGCAGCTATAGCTGTTATATCAAATATTAAGCCTGGTTTCTGAACTGCTAGAGCCCAGCCTATTAGAGCGAATAATATTATTAGTATTCTTGAGATAAGAACTAAAGAGGATTCGCTAGCTTTAGGATTAATCTTCTGGTATATATCTCTCGTTAGTATCATTGATATGCTCCCTATAAAGCTATCTAATGTGCTCATAGCTGCCGCAGCAGCTCCCGCAAGTAAGAATCCAGCTACTATTGGATGTGTGAGAGTATATATCATGTAAGCCATAACAGCATCAGCAGATCCATAAGCTTTAGTAAGCGTGCTTATAAAACCGGGCTCGAGAATTCCTGGAACGCCTTTAACATTTAATACTGCAGCTGTTAAACCTACAAACATTGCTGGTATGTAATAGCTGCTAAGGTAGAGACCTGTTAGAGCTGAAGACCATTTAAGAGTATATGTGTCTCTTGCAGCGTAAAACTTAATCCATAAGTGTGGGAGAATCATAACACCAACTCCGAAGACTATAATATTTCCAGCTAGTAGCTGCCAAGGCCAATTCAATGTTAGGAGTTCGGGTTTAACCTCCCTAACTGCTATAAATAAGTCAGAGACTCCTGGGAAGAACTTATACATTATTATTAAACCAGCAAGCCATACCCCTAGGTACATCCATATACCTTGAGCTACATCAGTCCAGTATGCTGCTCTAAGACCTCCTATAGCTACATATAACGCTGTTGCTAATGTAAATATTAATGCACCAATCTCATAGGATATTCTACCACCACTCCCGATACTCATTATTATTCCCAAACCTATAGCTTGAACTGTAATGTATCCTATTACGAATATTGCCCATACTATAGCTGTTATGACTCTGAGAAGTTCACTATTATACCTATCAGCTAGAAGATCTGAGGGTGATATATACCCTCTATTTTTACCTAGAATATATACCCTCTTCCCAATGATGTAACTTACTATACCGGCAAGAATGGTCCAAGCAAACGATCCAATCCAGAAGGTTACTCCAGTAGTAGCAAAGGTAGCAACACTAGTAAGGAACGCAAAAGCACTATGGTATGTAGAGGCTATTGCTAAGAAAAGGACTATTAATCCAGCTCTCCTACTTAAAAGGTAAAAGTCTTCTAGAGACTTTCTTAAGATCTTTGTTGAATAGTAACTTATAAGTATCATAAATATCACGTAGAGGAAGAGAATGCTAGTAGTTATCTGCCATGCTTCAACCAAACTTTATCACCCCCACACCTTAATTGCGGATACTATTACAATAATAACTAGTATAATCCACAGAGTGAGCGCATAGACTAGAGGAGCGCTCATCCCGAATGCTATAGGGTCAGGTTTATTAAACTGGTATATGGCAAGTAAGAGTATATAAACTAATGCAGCTATTACAGTGAGAATTAGAGATAGAGGGTTCTTAAAACTTATTCTAAGCTCCTCCTCTAAGCTCATATGCATGTCACCTTATCTAAATATGTTAGCGACAGATAAAATATATAATTTTTACTCTTCAGAGAACTTTTAAAAATTTAAAACCCTCAAGTAAATGTTAAAGCTAGGTGATACTATTGAGCATTGTTGCTGTAGACGTTGGGGGGACTTTTACGGACTTTATATATGTTAAGAGTGATGGATCTCTAGGTTATTTTAAGGTTCTTTCAACTCCTAGGAGCCCTGAGGTTGCTGTTATTGAGGGTTTAAAGTTTATTGGTGATGTTAGGGAGGTTATCCACGCATCTACCATAGCTACTAATGCTTTAAGAGGTCAGGTTGGCTTAGAGCTTCCTAGGGTCGCACTTATTACGACTAAAGGTTTTCGCGATGTTCTTGAGATTGGTAGGCAGAATAGGCCTAGACTATATGATCCTTTCTTTGAGAAGCCTAAGCCTTTAGTGCCTAGAAGTTTAAGGTTTGAAGTTGATGTGAGGATCGACTATAGAGGCGGTATTGTGAAACCTCTTAGTGTTGATGAACTTGAGGCTTTAGGTTTAAAGCTTCAAGAGCTTGGTGTTGAGAGTGTTGCTGTGACCTTCCTTCACTCATATATTAACCCTATTTATGAAGTTATAGCTGGTAGTGTGCTGAGTAAGATGATAAGCTTCATCTCTCTATCACATCGTGTAGTGCCTGAACCTAGAGAGTATGAGAGGGTTTCAACAACCGTAGTTAATGCTGCACTAACACCTCTAGTATCCAGATATATTAGTAGGCTTAGCGATGGCCTTAAGAGTCTTGGTGTTGAAAGAGTTCACCTCATGTCTAGCTCTGGTGGCTTAATAGACGTTAATGAGGTTATTGATAGACCTGTTCAATTTATTGAAAGTGGACCTGCAGCTGGAGTTGTGGCGTCAGCTGAGCTTGCTAAAATGCTTAGAGAGCCTAACGTGATAAGCTTTGATATGGGTGGTACGACGGCCAAGGCAGGTACTGTTGTTAACTTTGAGTTTGAAATTACAAGTGAGTATGAGGTTGGGGGAGAGTCTCACCATGGTAGAATAGTTAAGGGTTCAGGGTACCCTGTTAGGTTTCCATTCATAGATTTAGCTGAGGTTTCAGCTGGTGGCGGAACAATAATATGGAGAGATGAGGTTGGAGCCTTAAAAGTAGGACCTATTAGTGCTGGAGCTGATCCAGGCCCCGTATGTTATGGTAGAGGTGGCGTTGAGCCTACATTAACAGACGCTAATCTAGTACTTGGAAGACTTGGGGAGTATCTTCTAGGAGGGTCTATGAGGCTTGAGAGAGAAGCATCTATTAAAGCATTATCTAAACTTGGAGATCCCTATGATGTATCGAGAGAAGCTATAAGCTTAGCTAATCTTGAAATGGCTAGAGCTATAAGGCTCGTTACTGTAGAGAGAGGCTTAGATCTCGAAGGGTTCATTCTTATAGCATTTGGTGGCGCTGGACCTCAGCATGCTCTAGATATTGCTGAGGAGCTTGGCATAAGAAGAGTGATAATATCACCTCATCCAGGTGTTTTTAGCGCCCTAGGCTTACTCATGGCCGATTGGAGGTTTGAGGCTAGAACGGCTTTCCCTGCTAACCTAGAGGATGCTTACAGTGCCCTTGAAGATAAGTTGGCTAAGAAGATTAGAAAAGTAGACTACTATGTTAGATATGCTGATGTTAGATATGAGGGCCAAGGGTGGGAGCTTACAGTCCCTGTGGGTAGGCCTGCTGTAATAGATGATGTTAGGAGAGCTTTCGAGGAAAAACATCTAGCAACATTCGGATTCAATCTAGACAGAGATATTGAAGTTGTAGTGGCTAGAGTATTTGCAGTAATCACGAGGGTTAAGCCTAAAATAGAGCCTCCAAAGCATTTAGGAGAGTTTAAGGCTAGAGGTAGTAGGCTTATGCATCTCCGCGATGAGATGATAGAGGTTCCTGTATACTGGAGGGATGATATACCAGTAGGGGCTGTAATAGAAGGTCCAGCTTTAATTGAAGAATATGACTCAACAACGGTACTACTAGATGGATGGAGGCTTACTGTTGGGGAGTTTGGAGAGCTTAGAATTGAGAGGTGAACTCTGTGGTCTCATGGGAGATTGTATATAAAGCTTCAGTATTCATAGCGGAGGAGATGGGTGTAGCTCTTAAGAGATCAGCGTTCTCACCTAATATTAAGGAGAGAATGGATCACAGCTGTGCAGTCTTAGACTCTAGAGGGCTTATAGTTGCTCAAGCTGAGCATATACCTGTACATCTAGGATCATTTAGAGTTGGAGTCTCAAACGTTTTAAGATGGCTTAAGGATAATAGTGTTAGCCTTGATGAAGGAGACATGATTGTACTCAATGATCCCTATATCTCTGGAACTCACCTGAATGATGTTATGATGTTAGCTCCAATCTACTATAAGGGAGAGATTATAGCATACGTAGTTAATAAAGCGCATCAAGTAGATGTAGGAGGACCCATACCAGGTAGTATGAATCCAAATGCTAGAACTATATATGAGGAGGGTTTAATAATTCCTCCTGTTAAGCTCGTAAGAGAAAGTAAAGTAGATAGTGATGTTATGAGGCTTATAGTAGAGAATAGTAAAACTCCTAAAGTAACTCTTGGAGATTTGAATGCACAAATAGCAGCTAATAGGATGGGGATTAGAAGAGTTTTAGAGCTTATAGGTAAGTACGGTCTAGAAGAGGTTACTAAGGGGTGGTCTAAGGCTATAGAGTATGGTAGAAGCTTATCACTTCTTGATTTAAAAAACTGGATGAAAGGGTATTCTAAAGCTGAGGATTATATAGAGTTGGGTGATGAAGATATCACTATAAGAGTATTATTAGAGGTTAGAGATGATGGTATAAAAGCTGACTATACAGGATCGTCTAGACAGGTAGATGCGCCTTTAAATGCTGTCTATGGGGTTACATTCTCAGCTACATCATATGCTATAAGGGTTGCCATGAGTGTTGATGTACCTATTAATGAAGGATTCTATAGTATAATTGAAGTTATAGCCCCAGAGAGTACTATAGTAAATCCTATTAAGCCAGCCCCAGTAGCTGGTGGTAATGTTGAGACTAGCCAGAGAATAGCTGATGTAGTTCTAAGAGCTCTAGCAGAATTAGTTCCTGATAGAATTCCCGCAGCAGGCTCTGGGACTATGATGAATGTTATGATAGGAGGCTATGATAAGGAGAGAGATTACTGGGCCTACTATGAGACTATAGGTGGAGGAACTGGTGGAAGACCCGGAAAGAATGGTGTAAGTGGAGTTCACGTAAACATGACTAACACTCTAAACACCCCCATAGAGGTGGCTGAGAGAAGCTATCCAATAATGTACACTATGTACATGATGAGAGATGATAGTGGAGGAAAAGGATTATATAGAGGAGGAGACGGTATAATAAGAGCATTTAAAGTGCTAAAACCAGCAAGACTATCAATACTTGCAGATAGGTTTAGAAGAAGACCATACGGACTAAGAGGTGGGGAGCCGGGAAAACCAGGAAGAGTAATAATTAAGAGAGTAAATGGTAGAATAGAGGAGATGCCTAGCAAATTCACAATAGATCTAAACCCTGAAGATGAAGTAATAATAGAAACACCAGGAGGGGGAGGATGGGGTCAAGATGCTCAATAAGCTCATGATAATCTTAACTCTCTTAAACTTCCCTTTTATAAGCTTTTTAAGTTTGACACTCTCAGGAGTGTTGCAGTATGCCCAACCAGAATATCCATAATACTGAAAAGCGAATTGGTGGATCTTCTGAAATAAGTCCAGGGAGTGAGTCTCAATGAATTACGAGTGTTTAGAGTTATTGAGACTTTTAGAAAAAGATTGTCTTTTTGAAGTAGGGGATGATGTCAAATTGAGTTCCTTGAGATTGTTGCTACAGCTCCTTTATTAACTCCCTCATATACTTGAACTTGAACCTCATGTATATTTTCTGGAGCTTTGGTCATTATGTAGTTTGCTATTGCTTTTGCTACGTTCTCTGATGTTGCTTCTCCATCTATTATGAATACATTATCCTTTGGTAGTTCAAATCGAAATTTACCGTATTTTATAGTCACTATATCATCGGATTCTTGGATTACGTACTTTTTTCCTGTCACTAGTTTATGGTCAATAATACTTATTGCATCTTTAACTAGCTTCTTTGCTTCAGCAAAATCTAGCACCATGTCTAATTCAACTAGTTTTCCATAAAGATAAACTATTACTTTGGATGTGTGTCCATGTAGGGGGTAACATTTTCGATGTTCAGGTATGAAATGTGAGTAATCGAAATCGGCCTCTACGAATATCCCTGGACTATCTTTTTTTATCTTAGCTCTTACCGTTGTGGTATTCATGGATTTTCGTCCCTTCCCTCTATCGGCAAACGCTTTCGAGGGCCTTCGCCGCCAACGGTGAAGGACGGCACATTGGAAGTTCCCCCGCCTGCCTGTCGTCCTATTCGCATTGGAAGCAGGACCCATATCGGCATAAAAAATCAACTCAAAACGTCTATAAAAATCTATCTATTCAAAAACTGCTCACCAACCCATTCTTTCGGCGAGAAGGCTTCCGACTTCGGTCGTGGAGATGAATCGCCGTTAAGTTTATATTCCTCCAATTCCACCATCTCCTTGAGCGGGTCGCTCGCATGTAGTTCGGACGTCCGAAAGCTGGAATAAGGCTCCGAACCGAGAAAGGCGGGGGTGGTTCCAGCGAGCGGGCTATGGGCTATATGCTCATGGCAGGGGCTGGTTTGACACAGCCCGAACTCGGTAGAATGAGTGGAAGCCCCACGACAAACCGAGAATCTCCCGGCTTCAGCCGTGGAGAGTGTCAACAAGTCACTACACCTCCGTCGATAATAATTATCTGCCCGGTTATATAACTTGAGTCCTGTGATGCAAGAAACAATACTACTTTTGCTACTTCTTCTGGTTCCCCAAATCTTTTTAACGGAATACGATTAATAAGTTCCTCGATATCTTTACTACTAATCCACTGTAACCAATCAGTCTTAATGCTTCCAAGCGCTACAGCGTTGACCCTTATTTTTGGTGCTAATACATTAGCAAGTGTTCTTGTTAACCCTATAACACCAGATTTTGCGATTGCATAAACAATTCCATCACTACCACCAGCAATACCAGGTGTAGAGGTTATATTCACTATACTACCATGACCATGATTGAGCATAATTCTAGATGCTTCCTTGGAGCAAAGGAAAGCCCCCCAGAGATCAACAGAAAATACATCATCCCATACACTTTTATTTATGTCCCAAAGACCCATGTTCCAGTAAGATTTCGAGCCATGACCTGCATTATTAACTAGTATACTAACATATCCATAATTTTTCACAACCTCGTTAAAGAGCCTTTTTACATCATTTTCAGACGAAACATCTGCCTGAATTTCTATAGCCTCGGAACCTAATTCCTGAACCTCCTTAACCACTTTCATAGCTTCATTCCTGGATTTAGAATAATTGACTGCAACTTTCGCTCCTTCTTTAGCAAATTCTAATGCTATAGACTTGCCAATGCCCCTACTAGATCCAGTTATAACAGCAACCTCGCCCTTTAATTTCAAAAAAATCACCGATAAAGAAATATCAAAAATATTATTTATTCAATACGCTCTAATTCCTTTATTATTTCATTATAATTAGGTTCGACTCTCGGATCATCCGAAACCCATTTATATCTAATGATGCCTTCCTTATCTATTATGAAAACAGCTCTCTTTGCAAGTTCCTTTAATCCCAATAGATCTTGGAGAACAACACCATAAAGTTTTATTACTTCCTTATTGAAATCGCTCAAAAGCGTAAAATTAAGCTTATTAAAATCAGCGAATGCTTTCTGTACAAACGGAGTATCAACACTAATTCCTATTACATTAGCTTTAAGCGAATTTAATTTTATCATACTATCTCTAAAAGTACACAACTCTTTGGTACACACAGAACTGAATGCCGCTGGAAAGAACACTAATACTATATTCTGAGAACCAATAAACTCTTGTAAACTCCTAGGTTTAAAGTTCACATCTAATAGTGTAAAATTAGGAGCTTTTTGTCCCACATTAACTGACATCTTATTCACCGTCTCAAGTAATTTTTATACAAAAATAAACTTTAAGAAAAACATATAAAAATAACATGAAATACTTTCATGAATATCTAATTTCCCTTTGCCTGAGATCAAGGATTTTACTATCTGTATTTATTCGGGTTTACATTTTTCATCTGCAGGGTAGCAGAGCATATCATGAGCTCTTTCCATATTGAATATACTTAGAATCCTCAGTTCTATAATAAAAACTATACACCCTTAAGCTTTTTGTCATTTTCGCCCTGAAAGCAAGATTTTTACTTGTAATTTTTATGTATATAGATATATTAATAACATACATCAAGAAACAACAGAGTTGTTATAATAAATGTTCATAAAAACAGATATATCTTTCATCAAGTTTATATATTGGCTATAACATATGTTATATCGATGTATATGAGTGATAAACAAGAATTGCATATAGTTTTAGTTTCGAACGAACCAGAACGTGTATATCCAGCATTGACTTTAATCTTGGCAGCTAGTAGTTTAGGTGTAAACGCGCATCTATATGCAACGATGAAAGGTTTGGATGTAATACGTAAAGATACTATGAACAAGATTTATATGCCAGGAATGCCTCCAGTCGAAGAATACTTAAAAAACGCGTTATCAGTAGGTGCTCACATTTGTGCGTGTGCTCCATCTAAAGAGATGCTGGAAAAAATGGGGATAAATGAACAGACGCTTTATCCGGGTGTAGAAATAGAAGAGGCGATAACATTCTTAAACAATGCTCTCAAAGCAGCAAGAAATGGAGGAATAGTTCTATTTATATGAGGGGAAATCACCATGAGTAAAGAGAAGAAATATATTCTTGATGTCAGGGGCTTAGTATGCCCATATCCATCCTTCTTAACTATTAAAAAATTAAACGAAATGAAGAGTATAGAGAAGAAAGGAAGCATTGAAGTAATATGTGATAAATCCGAGGCAACATTGAGATCACTTATCACTACGTTGACAAACGGAGGTTATAAATTCACAGTAACCAATAATAATGATAATTATATCATCAAAGTCACGGTAGGTTGAGGCGGTATGTACAAACTAAACATTAACGCTATAGGATATTGGATTAACAACATAAACTTAGCTAGTAAAGGGTTGTTAACACGTGATAAACTAAAGGTTGGCAATACTCCCTTACTACGGCTCAGCAACTTAGAAAATGGTAAACTTAAACTATATGCAAAATTAGAGTGGGCAAATCCATTCGGCTCTCTAAAAGATAGAGCAGCGTATTGGATGATTAAAATGGCTGAAGAAGAAGGATTACTTTCCCTGGATAAGAAAATAATAGAGCCAACATCAGGTAATACGGGAATAGCTCTAGCATGCATATCTAGAGCATTAGGATATCAGTTTTATGCAGTAGTCCCTCAGGCAATAAGCGATGAAACAAAATTATTAATAAAGAAAATAGGAGGAGAAATCTTTGAAACACCAGATGACTTATGCCCTAGAGTCGGTAAAGGAACAGATCAAAGTATTGCACTAGCCAAATCCATAGTTGAGAGTTATCCTGATCAATATTTCATGCCAAATCAATATGAAAATGAGGCCAACTTCCTAGCACATTATGAAAGTACAGGGCCAGAAATATGGAAAGAGACCGGGGGAGAAATTACACACTTCATAGCAGGTGTTGGAACGGGAGGTACAATATCAGGCGCAGGTACATACTTAAAAGAACGTGGGAGTGTTGAAATAATAGCCGTCGAACCACAAAAAAATCATCACATACAAGGACTACGAAACTTTGAAGAATCAGGCATACCACCAGTGTTTTCAAAAAGAATTAAAATCATTGATAGATGGATAAGAATAAACGATGAGGAAGCATTCCATGCCATCTCACTAGCCGCAGAAAAAGAAAACATTTTAATAGGGCCTTCTTCAGGTGCTGCACTGGCAGCAGCATTAAAACTTAGTGATGAAGGTGTCAAAGGAACAGCAGTCTTAGTATTTGCAGACGACGCAACGAAGTACCTGAGTCTTTACTCAAAATTCAACATTCTAGATACCAAACATCTAAACACCATCAAAAAATTAATAGACAATCTACCGTTCAAACTTTTTTAAACACGATTTAAAATTTTCTGATTATATGTTGACAGATTAAGGAACGTTTTTAAATGGTAGATTTCGTTTTATAAAACAATGCTAACCGTACATTCTTAGACGAGCATAGCTTAAACTTTTTAATCTAATCGTATAATTTATTAGTGGTGTAGTGTGTGAGTAACTCAATATACAGCAAGGTTAAGGATAAAATAGGAACGATCGTAGAAATCAGAACTCTCGACGGACGTGTAATAGTTGGAAGACTAGCCATATTCAATCCACAAGACAACAGTATCATACTAGAAGAAGCATACGAAAAAGGAAATAGAATACCCAGAGTATTTGTAAGCGGTTCGGTTTTAGCACAAATTAACTTCTTCGACGAAGGTAGTGAAGAACAAAGACTTGAAAACAAAGTAAAATCACTGCTAACAGCGGACCCTTCACTAACAATAGAAGATATAGCAAAAATACTCAACACAAACCCAGCAGACATTCGCAAAATACTTAAAAAACTAAGTGAATAGCACAAACCTATAACAAATGATCATTTAAGAATAAAAATATTATCATATCATAAAGATGAATGTTAGAAAACCTAAAGTTTTAGTTCTGGAATGAATTACTGATAGGCTTATTAGTGTTTGGATAACATTTTTGGACGAGCTGTTCTCAAGCGGATTATGAGCTATATACGTTCATAGTAGTAGCTGCTTTGACACACTAAACTTAGAGACCTAGACTGAAGAACTGAGAATCTCCTGTCTTTAGATGTGAAGCGCGCTAATTATGCAACATGTTTAAACTTTATCAATTTCTCTATAGGTCCAATGCAGTATTACATGAAACTCAGCAAGAAAGCCTACAGTTTTAACTGTGGGATAAATTGTCAATAAGCTTAGGTACGTATGATTGTTCTATTTTTTGGACAATATTGTTCTTAAATGTAGTATTATTATTCTCATAATATATAAATATGATGGTGCAGAACATGAATCATAGTTCAGAGAAAGTTTTTGGCTTTGTTGCATTGCTGTTAATACTATTATCAGTAGCGACAATAATTCATTACAACGGGAACTTTGACAATAATAGATTTATTAAAGCTATTGATATTACTGGAGCTGAAGGAATTAAAAGTTTTTCATCTTACAATGAATTAAAAGTTTTTATCTCTAAGCATTTATCATATGACATTGTTCCTGTATTTGGAGTGGCAAAGTCTGAACAATCTAGTTATTATTACTCTAAAACTAATGTTCAGGTTGAGGGTGTTGATGAGTTAGATATTGTGAAGACCGATGGCAAATACATCTATGTTGCTTCAAATAACACAGTTTATATAATCATGGCATATCCTCCAGAAGATAGTAATATAGTGTCTAGGATCATGCTTAATAATGAAGTCATTGGTATGTTCTTGTTTGCTGACAGACTTGCTGTGGTTGTAAATGAAGATTCAGGTGATAATTATGAAATTAACATAAAAATATATGACATAGAAGATAGGAGTATGCCAAAATTGATGACCAATTTCTCTGTTAATGGATACTATTTCGCATCAAGAACTATAGGTGACTACGTCTATCTTATTGTGAAGGAACCAATTATTAAGTCTTATAAAACATTTCTTTGGAGAGCCCCTGACTCAGATATTTTTGAATCTATTAAATTTCCGATGATCAAAATTAATGATGCGGTAATTAATATACCTGCTAATCAAATATTTTATCTACCAGAGTCGAATGAAACTTATTACGAATATACTATAATTGTTGCTCTTAACGTGAGTGGTCATGAAAACCCGACTATTAGTGCGTTTTTACTTGGTGATGCACACACCCTTTATATGTCATTGCATAATCTTTATATAACATCTGCAAAATGGAAGGTAACACCTTCTTTTAGTAACATGCGAATTATAGTCAGAAATCTCTATGAAGAGACGCTAATTTATAGATTTAGTATTAATGGTGGTAATATTAAATATGAGGCTAGCGGTAGAGTTCCAGGTACAGTGCTAAATCAGTTTTCAATGGATGAGCATAATGGTTATCTTAGGGTTGCAACAACTAGATGGGACATGAAACCAAAGAATGATGTATACATTCTTAGTGTGAATGATATGAAAACAATAAGTAATGTTACAGATTTGGCCCCTGGTGAATGGATTTATTCAGCAAGGTTTATTGATGATAGAGGTTATTTAGTGACTTTTAAAAAGACTGATCCACTATTTGTAATTGACTTAAGTAATCCAGTTTATCCAAAAGTATTAGGATGGTTAAAAATACCTGGATATTCGAATTATCTACATCCATATGACGAGACTCATATAATCGGTATAGGCAAGGATACTATTGAAGACGCCCATAGTGATTTTGCGTGGTATCAAGGAATAAAGATATCATTATTTGATGTATCTGATCCTAAAAATCCAAAGGAAATCGCAAAATATGTTATAGGAGATAGAGGTTCAGGATCTCCAATACTCAATGATCATAAAGCATTGCTATTTGATTATAAAAGAAAACTTTTAGCAATGCCTGTCCTTGTTGCAGTAAAAGATCCAAGTTCACCGCCATATGAATATGGAAAACCTGTTTGGCAAGGTGCATATATTTTTAATGTATCATTAGAGAAAGGATTTGTGCTAATAGGTAAAATTTCTCATTTAAATACTACCATGGATCTTGCCTCTAATTTGTTTTATGAGGGGAAGTACTTTGTTAAGCGGATTCTTTATATAAATGATGTATTATATACAATCTCTGATAAAATGATAAAAATGAACAACATAAAAGATATGTCAGAATTGAATAAGATAATCCTTTAATTTTTTTGTTATTTTAACTAGTTGTTTTTAATGGATATATTCAATTGTTTTTAATAGTATCCATAACTTGAGGAGTTGACGTTTTCTGCGACTAAAGTCAGAAGATTCTCGGTTCTTTAGGCTTATAACCTTCATTGTACTGGGTTCTGGAATTTGCAAAACCAGCCCCTACCACGGACGTATAATCCATAGGCCGCCTGCTGGAACCTCCTCGCCAAATTCAGCTCGCAACCTTACAAATAATTCGACAAGAAAGCCTAGAACTTCAGTTCTGGGATGAATTGTTGATATGTTTATATGCTTCGACAGATTCTCGATTTGTGTGGAGCTACCGAAGGGACGCCGTAAAAAACAGTTTCAAAATAGATGGAGTTAAATAGAGATAAGCCATAATATCTTCTTGATAGAGAAGCTTTACGCTCTCAAAGAGGCAGCATTTAGCTGCCTTTGTCAGTATTTTCAGAGCAGATAGGTTTAAATATGGTTTGCTCATACGTTTTAGTGTTCCCTCTACTCTGGAAGCATGACTTCCTATGGGGATGGTGGGCTGGGGGTTGACCTTCGGATGTGGGGATGTCGGGTTTACCCCGAAAGCCCTCGATGAGCTAATCGAGAGGGAAGAGTTGAGTAGAGGTGATAAAACACTATGAATCTCTACTTAACTCAGAACCCGTAGGCGAGGTTAACGGGGTGGTGGCACACCCCTCGCCTCTAAGGTGGAGTGGGATGACGTGGGAGCCTAGAAGGGCAATGAAAAACAGAGCCGATGAAAACCTTAGAAGCAAGAACCTCCCGGCCTTAGCCGTGGAGAGTGCCAAAGAAGTAGCTCAGCACTCAAGATCCATTTCATTCGGGCTTTTCAAGAGCCCGTCATTGGGGTTAGATCGATCATCGCTGAAGTATATAAAGCGGTTGAAAATATAAGTTTTTGTGTTTGTTTTAGTTTTTGGTTTTGTTAAGTGTTTCGAAGAGTTTTATGAGAGCTTGTACTCTTTTGTCGTTTTCTGTTAGTTTGATTATTCTTATTCTTCCGAATCTTTTTTCAGTAATTATGCCTATTTTTTCGAGGTCTTTTAGGCTTCTTTCTACTGCAGTATATCCTGAACCACATATTTTTACGAGGCTTGCTATGTTGATTTCTCTGTATTTGACTAATGTTGCTAGAATTCTTATTTTGCTTTTTGAGCCTAGCATTTTTTCGATGGTTTCTGTCTCATTTTTCATTGATTCTTTCCTCTAGTATTGATTTAACTTTCTGTTCTAGTATGTCCGCCGGGATGTCTTGTAGGCTGATGATTGTTGTTCTTCCTCTATTGGCTTTGTTTACTGTTCGTGCATGGATGAGACCAGTATTTTTTAGGCTTTGGAGGTATTCCCATAGTTGTGTGTGCCTGCGCGGTTCAATGTTTTTTGTTTCGCATAGTAGGTTGTATTCTTCTTCTACGTCACTAAAGGTGGCGTGTATGCTGTAGTTCTTTTTGAGTATTGATGCAATGCTTTGCAATAGTAGTAGTTCGTGGTTTGTAAGGCTTAGTAGTATTTCTTCTCGTACGAATGGATGTGTTTCACTTTTTGCTATGCGTACGTGGTCTGGCAGTATTTTTTGAAGACCCTGTTGTTCAGCTATTTTACCTGATCTCCAAAGTAATTCTAGAGCATACCTAGCATCTCCGTTGCCTCCAGTATCGACACCAGACGTCTCTGCGACTAAGGTTAGTATGTCATGGCTTACTGCTGATGGCTCGAATGCTTCTTCTTCTCTCTCTTCTAATATTTTTAGAATCTGGAACGCTTTGTATGGTTCGAACTTAATCATGTTTCTTGATAGTGTACTTGCGACACTTTGGTCTATGAGCGGCAAAAAGGCTAGGTTTCTACCTATGAATAATATGCTGATCCTTTGTTTTGTATTGAGGTAAGTATCTGAGAGTCTTGTTAGCATGTAGAGAGTGTCCGGTGATGATCTGGCTAAGTAGTCTAATTCATCGACAACTGCAAAAATGTAAACGTCTTTTTCTTCTAAATAATTCCATACTATATCGAGTAATTCTTGTGCTGATAGACCTCTTGAAGGGAGGTTTGGTATGAGAATATCTGCCATTCTTTTTACGACCATAAATAATGTTCTATTTTGGTAGCAGTTTATGTGAACATACTTTATGTTTATCCCTTTTTTTAATGCATACTCCACTAATAAACTACCAAATCGTTTTGAGACTGCTGTCTTGCCTGTTCCTACTGGCCCATAAGCTACAGCTTTATAGAAAGTACCACCAGGTGTTTCAACCATACCTTTAAAGAATGAAACGAGTTGACGTATATGAGAATCCCTAAAAGGTAAACTCTCAGGAACGTAATCTGATGAAAGTTTACTTTCATCTTTAAATATGCCTTTCTTTTCAAATTCTTCCTCAAACGACATATTTGAACAGCCCTTAAAATATTTATCAATAACACTATATAACTTTCTCTGAAAGTTATTTTTATTGAAACAGAACACCAAAAGCGAGATTTATCTTTTTAATTCTGAGAACTGGTTAAAGTATCCCTTATATGGTGTTTAAGTTTTGAATGAAAGTTTTTATGATTTGAGAAATTGTACTATGTCATTCATCATCATACTTCGAGCTTTCATCATAAGTGATAAATTGGTTGCAAACGATTTTAACCTATATAATGCGCGTTGATCAACTATGAAATTAAGTTTACAACCGACGTCTAAAAGTATTAAGTTCCATGAAGGAGCTGGATGAACACCCAATTTATGATTATTTAGTATGTTTATAAATTGGTTAATGGTTAACTCTCCAACCCCTATCATGTACAATGCTGTTACACTTCTTCTTATAAGATTCCATGAAAAGTATTTCCCCTTAAAATCAATTACTAATATTTTGTCTTTTTGCTCTATTCTTATTTCATCAATTAATCCTCCTCGTCCACTTTTTGAAAGTCCACCTAGTTCTTTACGTCCTTTTATTAATTCGGACGCTTCAATCATTTTATCTATATTCACACTCTCTAGTGCTGGAAGGTAATATCTGTACAATTTCCATTCAATTAATTTTTTAATAGAAAATTCTGTTGTAAGTTCTGAAGACGCCCAAACTAACATGTCCCTAGGTAGTTTACTGTTTATCTCTCCTATGATTGGTCTTCGGGTGAAATCTGCTGTGACAATTTGGCTTAAAGCACTTACACCAGCATCAGTCCTGCAACAAAATTTAACAGGTCCTTTTACATATTTTAGTTCATTCAAGGTTTTTGTGAGTTCTCCCTGTACTGTTCTTAGATTTGGCTGGATTTGTGAGCCATGAAACGCTATACCATCATAAAATAATTTTAGAGCCCAATACATTATGGTATACCTAAAGTATATTTAGTTTTGTGATATTTTAGCTTTAGGTGTTAGCATGGAAGAAGAACTAATGTGGGTTGAGAAATACAGACCAAAGAGATTAGATGATATAATAAATCAAGATGATATAATAAGAGCACTCAAATCCTTTGTTAAGGAAAAAAGTGTACCTCACATGTTATTTGCCGGTCCCGCAGGTGTTGGAAAAACAGCTACAGCTATTGCCTTTGCTAGAGAATTATATGGTGAAAGTTGGAGAGAAAACACTTTAGAATTAAATGCATCAGTCTCCAAGGATACCCCATTATTAGTGAGGATTAGTGGGAGAATAGAATATTTAACATTCGAAGATTTAGATAAAAATTATTTTAATAAAGGTAGCAGCCATGAACATGCAGAATATGTTAAGGTTAATGACTTGGAAGTTTTAACTGAAGAGAATAAAAGAATAGTTTGGGAAAAAGTTAAGTATATAATTAGGCATAGAGCAAATAAAATACTTAGAATAAAATTCGAAAACGGAGAGTTAAAATTAACTGGTAATCACTCTGTAATGATTATTGATGAAAGTGGGGATATTACTACTAAACATGCGTGCGAATTAAAGGAAAAAAATTATCTTATATCTTTTGCATTTAGAACGAATCCTAACATTAATGAAACTGATGTAGGATATTCAGCATTAAGTAGTAATAGCGGATCATTCTTGGTACAGGGATTAAAAATGAACGAATTGCTAAGAGATGTATACGATACGAAAGGACTAGCGTTTGAAGAAAAAGTAAAAATAAAATGGAGAAAAGATTCCGAGACAAATTTATTACCAATTATACCGTTTGTAAAATTCTTTGAAAGGATAAATGAGAGAATGAAGATAGACTGGAAGGATGCATTAAGGCATCCGTTACATGATGGAGGAGCTGCTTCAAAGGATTTATTGGAAAGATTGTTATTGTCTGTTGATGTAAGTTCGTTACTTGATAATGAAATAAAAGAGTATAACAAGTTGATGGCTCTTATAAATTCGGATTTGTATGTTGTGAGAATAATGAAGATAGAAACGATAGATTATGATGATTATGTTTATGATGTGTCTGTGCCTGGGAATGAAAAGTTCTTTGCTGGATCATTTCCGATTTTATTGCATAATTCTGATGAGAGAGGTATTGATACTGTTAGAGAAACGATTAAGGAGAGATTTGCACGAACATTGCCTGTAGGTGATGTACCTTTTAAGCTTATAATTTTAGATGAGAGCGATGCAATGACAGCGGATGCTCAAACTGCATTAAGAAGGGTAATGGAACTTTTTGCCAGAAACGTCAGGTTCATATTAACATGCAATTACAGTAACAAGATTATAGAACCTATACAATCTAGGACCGTAGTGTTTAGATTTAGTCCGCTTCCTAAAAATGAGGTAATAGAGAGATTAAAATTCATTGCTCAACGTGAGAATGTTGATGCTTCAGAAGATTGTTATGAAGCTATATGGGATGTTTCGGCTGGTGATATGAGAAAAGCAATAAATATATTGCAAAGCGCATCAGCATTAAGCAGTAAAGTTACTGGAGACATTATCTATAAAGTGGCAGGAATGACGAGACCTAAAGAAGTTAGAGAAGTGCTTAACCTAGCCTTAATAGGCAAGCTCTCAGATGCTCGTGATAAATTGTATGAATTATTGTATAACTATGGATTGTCAGGAAATGATATCATATCACAAATACACAGAGAGGTATTCAGATTAAACGTTGATGAACCTGTAAAAATAAAAATACTAAGAACATTAGGTGATTATGAATACCGATTAATGGAGGGTTCTAATGAGGAGATCCAACTTAGTTCCCTGCTAGCACAAATAGCATTAATAGGATATGAATCAAAAATTGCTCAGAAGGAGAAGCCGTGATGTCGAGTACGCAATTTAGACTTGGATTACCTTGGACTATAAAACATAGACCTAAGACTGTAGAAGAGATCGTGGGGAATAACGAATCAAAACAAGTTTTTCTCATGTGGCTTAAGCCGTGGATAGAGGGAAGGCAATCAAAACAGAAATCCGTAATGCTATACGGACCGCCAGGTGTTGGAAAAACATTGTTAGTAGAGGTTGCCTGTGAACAGTATAATATTGATTTAGTTGAAATGAATGCTGGAGATCTAGCGAACGCAGAATCAGTTAAAAGGGTGGCTGGTTTTGCAAGTATAAACGAAAACATATTAGATTTTGCACAGCTAAGTAGAGAATCTAGATCAAAACGTCTAATACTTTTTGATGAAGTAGATAGTATTGAAGGATCAAAGGCACCAGACATCATAAATGCAATATTGGAAATAATTTACACATCACAGTATCCTGTTGTATTGATAGCAAATGATGCGTGGAACCCTAACATAGCTATGCTTAGATCAAAGTGTCAACTCATCGAATTTAAAAGACTTGGGATTAGAGATGTTATTCTTTACCTCAAAAAAATCTGTTCGATAGAAAAACTTATGTGTCAAGATCAAGCTCTACATATAATAGCAGAAAGAAATAATGGTGACATGAGAGGTTCTATACTTGATCTACAATTGGCAGCATCAATGTCAGTTGACAAAAACATAACTCCAGCATTAGCCAATGTAGCCAGTAGCAGAGATCGCATATATGATGTATTTACGGTATTAAGAAAAATTTTCTATGCAAGAACAGCATCATCAGCAAGGGATGCTCTCAACGAAACAACACAAGATCCAGAAATTATTTCCGCATGGATCTCAGCTAATTTACCATATATTTACACAGACATCAGAGACCTCGCAGCAGCATACGATGTGCTTTCATTAGCTGACATATTTAAAAATGCATCTGAACAGAAAAGATACTGGAAGCTTCTTAGCTATTACTTAGAACTTATATCAGCCGGAGTCGCTCTCTCAGTAAAAAATAGACCTGCAAAATCAATCTACAACTATCCTAAAAGCCTTAAATTAGCTAGCCAATTAAAAGAAAAACGAGCAACCAAACAAAAATTCTTAGAATTACTTAGCAAGAGATTACATGCCTCTACGTCAAAAATCAATAATGAATACTTGCCCTACTTAGTTATTATAGCAAGTAATCCTAAGAATCTGAAATCAATCTCTTCATGGTTACGTTTGGATGAAAAAACGGTATCCTTCCTTGAAGAATATGCAAAATCCATACAAAAACACATAACTTAAAATAAATCATTAGGACACTAACAAATTCTTTAAATCCTAGGAAAAGCAAAAACTTTTAACTCTACTTGTAGTTAATTATTTAGAAATAAAATGAGTTCAATTGAGGATACGTTTTTGCAAGCAAAGCTAGAGTTCGACCTATATCCTATTAAAGTTAAGATTACTAAACCCACGTGTAAACTTGAATTTGGTGGTATTTCAATTAATCCTGCTAACCCAGGTGAAGTTATTGAAGTGCCAAGAATTATAGCCGATGCTCTCCTGAAAGATGGATACTGCGAGCTTACTCAACCCGAAATAACCTTAGACGCCCTCAATAAAATAGTTTTTGCAGAAGAAAAGACCAAAGAACTTAAAAAATTAGACCCATATTTCTATCAAAAAACCAAGTGGATTCTTTCACTAATGGAAAAAGGATATATAAAGAGTTCAGAGCATGATATAAGAAGATATAAGCAACTCTTAACAGATCTAGAAGAGAGACGATTAAGAAAGATCTTAACGTTAATCCCTCTAAAAGAGGCCCCACAAATAACTGATAGATTAACTGTAGAGGAACAAAACTTCTACAATAAACTCGTGAAAATGATCAATCAATGGCGCATTAATTTAATGAGCGGGGGCGAATTAGATGACTAGCAAAGATGGTCTCATTATTTTATCACAAAAATATGAAGACTTTTTTAGATATTTTCAAGTAGGTGAAAAATATAAATACAGAGAACGAATTGAGGCAATGCCAGCAAAGAACGAGATCTCGCTAACAATAGACTTTATTGACTTGCTTAACTATGATAGAGAACTTTCACATGACCTTCTAGAAAATCCCGATAAACATATAGAAGAAGCAAGTGAAGCTATAAAACGAATAATCGCTACTTATGATGAAGATTATGCAAAGAGTATAAGAAAATTTTATCCAAGGTTCAAAGGGTTACCAGAAGAGAGTTATGTTGATGTCCGTAACATCAGGGCAAGACATGTAAACAAACTAATAGCTGTCGAAGGTGTTGTATCAAAAGTCAGTACAGTAAGGCATGTAATAATCGAAGGTAACTTAAGATGCCCAATATGCAAAACAGAGTTCAAAGTATTACGTGACGAGGATGGAAAAATCAGAACCTCAGGAAAATGTCCAAACCCAGATTGTGAATACGAAGGAAGAATGATATTGGTGAAGGAAAAATCAACACTAATGGATATACAGCGTATGTTTATACAAGAAAAACCAGAGGATTTGTTACCAGGACAATTACCCAGAAGTATAGAAGTGTTGTTAGCGGAGGATTTGGTTGATGTTGCACAACCAGGTAATAGAGTGATAGCTGTGGGTATAATTAGGATAGATAAAGAACGCATGAGTCAAGATTTATATTATAGTTATATAGAAGCAAATAGCATAGAAATAAGAGAAAAAAGCATAGAAGATATTGAAATTTTAAAAGAAGACGAGGAAAATATTTTGAAACTGGCAAAGGATCCTCTAATAATAGACAAGATTATCGACAGTATCACACCAAGTATTTATGGCTATAGACACGTAAAGGAAAGCATTGCATATCAACTTTTCGGCGGTGTACCAAAAACCACAGCAGATGGCACAAGAATACGGGGTGACATAAACATTTTACTAGTAGGAGATCCAGGCACAGGAAAAACACAGATACTGCGTTATGTAGCAAGCCTTGTACCAAGAGGGTTGTATACTTCAGGGAAAGGCTCAACTGCAGCAGGACTTACGGCAGCTGTTGTTCGTGATAAGGCAACCAATGAATTTTATCTTGAAGCTGGAGCATTAGTCTTAGCAGACGGTGGTATAGCATGTATAGATGAAATTGACAAGATGAAAACTGAAGATCGCTCAGCGATGCATGAAGCATTGGAGCAACAAACCGTGAGCATTGCAAAAGCTGGAATTGTTGCAACATTAAATGCAAGGACCTCTGTACTGGCTGCAGCAAATCCCTATTTGGGTAGGTTTGATATTAATAAAACTATAGCTGAGAATATTAACTTACCCGAAACGCTACTTAGCAGGTTTGACTTAATTTGGCCAATCAGAGATATACCTAGTCCTGAGCAAGACGAAGCTCTCTCTGAACACATACTATCTCTTCACCAAAATCCTGAAAGCAAATTAGGTTCTATCATTTCTTCCGATTTACTCAGAAAATACATAATATATGCTAGACGCTATATAAAGCCAAAAATAACCAGCGAAGCAAAAGAATTAATTAAAAACTTTTATCAGAATTTGAGGACTAGAGCTTTTTCTGGCGGTCCAATACCTATAACTGCAAGACAATTAGAAGCTATTATTAGATTAAGTGAGGCAAGAGCTAAAATGAGACTAAGTAACGTGGTTACTGCTGAGGATGCTCAGGCTGCAATAAATCTAATAAAGAAGATGTTAGAGGAGACATTATACGATAGAACAACTGGTATGTATGATATTGATATTATCTATACTGGAATGCCAAAAAGTAAAAGAGATCTTATATCATATATAATCAAAATAATAAAAGATGCTGGTGGTGAGATGGAGGAGGATCAGATTTTAAGTAAATTAGAAAACGAGCGTATACCTAGAGAGCAAGCTGAAGATATGTTAAAGAAACTGAAATCTGAAGGTACAGTTTACGAATCAAAACCAGGTTACCTTAAGTTAAGCTAATTGTTATGAGGTAAAAGAGATGAAGGTTGATGAACTAAAGATTTACGGCATACCTGAAAAAATTATTGAGATATTAAAATCAAATCAAATTAATGAACTATACCCACCACAAGTTAAGGCAATTAAAGGGGGAGCTCTAGATGGAAAAAATTTAGTTCTCGCTAGTCCTACTGCATCAGGAAAGACGTTGATTGCATTGCTTGCAGCATTTAAGCTCTTCCATGAAAAGGGTTTAAAAACACTTTATTTAACACCTCTCCGCGCTATAGCTTCAGAAAAATATGAAGATTTAAAGATGTACGAAAAAGGGGGCATTCGTGTTGCCATATCCACTGGCGATTATGATAGTTCAGATCCATGGCTTAAAGATTATGATATTATAGTTACGACCAATGAAAAAGCTGATAGTCTTTTAAGACATCACGCATCGTGGTTACATGATGTAGGATTAATAGTAGCTGATGAAATACATTTGTTAGATTCTATTGAGAGAGGACCAACATTGGAATTTCTTTTAACCAGGTTAAGAACAGAATTACCAGAAGCACAAATTATGGCGTTAAGTGCAACTATTGGTAATGCTAAAGAGATAGCTGAGTGGCTTAGTGCGAACTGCATAGAAAGTGATTGGAGACCTGTTCCTCTTAGAGAGGGTGTATATTATGATGGAACAATATATTACGATGACGGTGATGAGAAGAAAATACCTATTATTCATGAGTCTGGCGTGGTTAATTTGTCAATAGATACTTTAAGACATGGTGGACAAGCACTTGTTTTCACTAGTACAAGGCAGTCAGCTGTTAGGTATGCACACAGACATGAAGATGCGGTACCCAAATTTCTTACCAATGACGAGAAGAGAATATTACTAGAAGCCGCTGAAGCGCTGACTAAGATTTCTGAAGATAAAATTACATTAGACTTAGCAAATCTTATAAAAAATGGTGCAGCTTTTCACCATGCTGGCCTTTCTCACCACGCCAGAAGTATCATAGAAAAGTTATTCAGGGATAGGATTTTAAAAGTTATTTGTGCAACACCTACATTGGCTGCTGGTGTGAATGTTCCCGCTAGACGGGTAATAGTTGCAGAATTGTACAGGTTCAATATGAGAGAAGGTGTATCTGAAGAGATTCCTATTATGGAATATAAACAACTTGCAGGTAGAGCTGGAAGGCCAAAATATGATGAATACGGTGAAGCTATTATAGTTGCACCAGGTAGACTGCACGTAAAAAGATTACTGGATGAATATGTAAATGGTAGTATAGAGGATATAAGTTCAAAACTCGATAATGAATCTGCTATGAGATCTCATATTCTTTCGCTCTTTGCAACAGATGTTGTTTCAGATACTCAGTCCATGCATAAGTTTCTCTCAAAAACATTTTATGCGCATGCTGTAGGTTCGCAGCATGTACAACTGGTTGCTAATAGGATTTTACGATATTTAGTGTCGTCAGGATTTTTAGAAGAAAAAGAGAGGAAATTTACTGCAACCGCTTTAGGAAAACGTGTCGCAGAACTCTACATTGATCCAAGCTCAGCTCACACAATAATTAGTATATTATTAAAACATGAGAGTCTGACGGCGTTCGGTTATCTCTATACTATTGTTCTTACTGATGACATGCCAAAATTATCAGTAAATAAGAGAGAACTGAGAGTTATAATGGAGAAAGCTGAACCATATATTGATGAATTACCAGTAAGACTCAGTTACGATATATATGATGAGGATGATGCTAAATTAATAGCTTATGAACTGAAAACAGCTTTAATGCTAAACGACTGGATAAATGAGGTTAGAGAGGAGGATATAATAGATATGTATAATGTAGGTTCAGGTGATATATACAGTTATACTCAAACAGCACACTGGATAGGTTATGCAGCCTATGAACTTATGAAACTTCTTGATAAAATGGACCACGCTAAAATGTTAAACAAACTCTATAAACGTTTAGCGGATGGCGTAAAAGAGGAATTATTAGAGCTAGTCAGAATGCCTGGAATCGGCAGAGTAAAGGCTAGACTCCTCTATAATTATGGTTTCACGTCATTAGAAAAATTAGCAAGCGCAAAAGATTCTGAGATCTTAAAAATACCAGGCATAGGTCCAGAAACATTACGTTCTATTAGAAAATTCTTTGAGCAAAAAGAACTCATAAACTAAGTCCTTTTTTTCTAGCAAACAACAGATATAACTCAGGGTTAAAAATGCTAAGACCGGCCTTAGAACCCAATCCTTCAACGATTACTATATGATTAGGATTACGCAAATTCACACTCAGACCTAGTTCCTTAACAATTATTGTTCCTAAATAATCTTCTATAGTTTTTGCACTGATTTTACCTCTTTTTACTGCACGAACAGCAAATGTACCTTTATAATCTTTCATTAAATTACGCACTCCATTAGCTAGATCCTCTAACGTATTATTAACTATAAGCTGAAGGGGCATTACTTTCAGCGAATAAATCCTCTTATATCCTTTAAGATGTTTAGCTAGCGTATATATGTCACAATCTGCGTCTATTACAAAAACACCGCTTGAACTGAATATCGATGACCTTGATGCCGTAATTTCGTATGATAAAAATAAATCCATTATTTCATTGAATGCTCGTGTTTCTTTGCCAGGTTTGCTTGTAACAACTATTAACATTAATTTTCCCTATCTTTTACTTTTAAGCATAGTTACTACATTACTGACAATTTCCCTGCTATTTCCAATATAAGTATATGGATTGATCAGCACTTCTAGGCTGCTCTTATCTATTAACTTTGAAATTGTTGGATCACTTTCAAGTACTTCTCTAAACAATTTACCCTCTTTTATCGATTTAAAACTGAGATTTCTGACGATTTTATAAGCTTCCTGTCTGGGAACGCCTTTTCGGACTAATTCAAGCATTATACGTTCGGCCATTATTAATCCGTCGGTAAGTTCCAAGTTACGCTTTATATTTTTCTCGTTTATTTCAAGTTTTTTAAGAATGTTGTTCATTTGACGTAACATGTAATCCACGATCATAAAGGCATCAGGAATGATTATTCTTTCATTAGCTGAGTTCGTTAAATCTCTCTCATGTTCAAGTGAAATATTTTCAAGCGAAGGAATGACAAGAGCCTTTACATATCTTGCTAAGCTACAAATTCTTTCGCTTTTATTTGGATTTCTTTTATGAGGCATTGTGGATGAACCAGCTTGTTTCTCTTCAAATGGTTCAAAAACTTCAGCAACTTCAGTTCTTTGAAGATTCCTAATTTCCTTAGCGATTTTATCTAATGATGATGCTATTAATGCAAGCAACATGATAACTTCTGCATGCCTATCTCTTTGAACGACCTGATTAGAAATTGGCTCATAATTCAATCCTAACTCCTTCATGACTAACTCCTGAATCTTAATACCATGTTGGCTGAATCCAGCCATAGTACCAACAGCTCCACTCATCTTACCTACAACAGCTCTCTTTCGAACCTCATTTAACCTTTCTATATGTCTCTGGATTTCAGCAGCCCATAATGCAAACTTCATTCCATAAGTAATAGGAAGGGCGTGTTGTCCATGTGTTCGTCCAATACAAACTAGGTCCCTATGCCGTACTGCTAGATCAATTAATGTATCTCTTAAAGAAAACAGATCATCTTCTATTATAGATAAAGCATCACGTAATGCAAGAGCGAGTGCTGTATCTTCTATGTCATAGCTCGTTGCACCTAAATGCACATACTTACCTGCATCATTACACACTTCTGCTAATGCTTCGACCATTGCAAAAAGATCATGCTCATAAATATGTTCAAGTTCGCGCACTCTATCAGGTTTTACATACTTAAGTGAAGCTTTCGAAATAATAATCTCAGCTGCCTCCAAGGGGATATTCCCAACTAACGCATGTGCTTTTGCTAATGCTCCTTCAACCTTTAACCATCTTTCTAATTTTGCTTCCTCACTAAATACATATCGCATTTCAGGATACGAATACCGTGACAATATTGGATGCTCCATACCTACACAATAAAAACAATTACTAAAGTCTATTTAACTGTACTCATTTTAAGATTGTGCTTCCTTCACTACAAAACATAAGCTTGTCAAAGAGAACAAAGATTATTTCATTAAGTGTTCTCAAGATTGATTTCGTTATTAAATATTATATTTTTTATAACTAAAAACTGATCATACTCGGGCTTCTTTTTATATATTTTCAAATTTTCCTTCAGTTTTTGAAGTCTTAGATTGTTGAATTTAAATAACGATCGTATGCGCTCGGACATTACTGTTTTTTTAAAGAATACATGTCCTATAATTGCAGTTAAATTAGATGGCCTTCGTGAAAAACTTGCTGTTTCAAAATCGATTATTGTTGGATTGCATCTGTAAACATAGACATGTTTCTTTGGTGTAGAGAGCTCCCCATGATCAATTCCAATAAAATCCAATTTAAAACATTGTGAAAGCAATTTTTCAAGAGTTCTTGAAATGCATGTGAAAGACCCCTTCAATAAAATTTCATCAAGAGGGCGCCCTTTTACAAGTTCAACAGCAAGAAAATTCTTTGAATACAAGATTAATTTAGGACCCACACCAACGTTATTTACTAGCTGCAAGATTTTCGCCTCTTTTTCTAAGGAGTCTCTGTTTGAATCACAACGTAATATTTTTAATGCGACTACAGTATTATTAATTAATCCAAACGTCACAATACTAGTAGTGCCTTTACCTAAAACTTGTAGCCCACCATGAATTTCTACATGGCCACCAATACAGGGTCTTACACCTAACTCTTTTAGTTCAAGAATTTTTGTTCTGATGTCACAGTTTTCATTAGATGGATAACATATAAGCTTTAATAAGCGTGTATCATCAAAGCTTAAGGGCTCAATCTTTAAGCCACCATAAACTCTTGTCAATGAATTTTTTTGCATGAATTAATAATCCCCCATTAAGATTTAGTACCTGATAATCTATGTATATTTCAAACCCTCTCTTTAATTCTTCTGCAATATGTCTACTTAACGATGCGGCAAAGATTTTATTTTTCAAAAGAGTTAACAGGTCTGTTACATTTCTCTGTGAATAAGCATACAGTGTACTATCGCGTATCCACACATTCTCATGAGATGCTATGAACTGTTCACATGAATCACGCATGCTGATTGGTGGCCCTTTTACAATTTTTATTTTGGGTAATTTTAACTCTTTAACCTCATAAAATAATGCAATAATTTTGTTCTCATCACTCCAACATGTAGAATCAACAACCCTAAATTCATAGTTCTCCATTAAACGTGCAATACCTTTCATACTATGTTTTAGCTCTCCCCAGAGTATATCTGGTGGTACTTTAGGACAGTTTGCTACAATGACAACAATATGTGAACCTCGTTTCCTTAAGCTTGTGATCAATGATTTCTTGAGTATCCTTGGTTTAGGAGGAATAAAAAATTTCAAAGATGGTCTCTTTAATAGCTCTCTAGAAGCTTGTATGACAATTGACATGTTCTCTAGATTAACGGCTGATGCAACATTTCTTTTAGGATCAACAGGATCGATCACTACTAATGGATCATTAAATACGTTTTCATATTCTTTAGGCAGAACAGTTTTGTAAGGTATCCAATCGGCAGCATTTTTAATGAAATTTGGAAAGCCATTATAGAATACAGTTAACAGCTCAACAAGGTATCCACTAAACCCTTCCACCTTAATTTCAGCGCCATAAACACCTATATTCTTCATGAATAACTTCAAGATTCTCGCATGCAATTTTAACTCATCATTCAATGTAGATGAGAGATATCTTGAATGTAAAGGTGTTCTATCGGCTGCAGTAATTAGTTTACTTACATCACTTATCATTGCAGCAGGTACAACATCAACGAGAAAGCCATCAACATGTGCAGTAATGAATGGATGTTCCGCATAACGTTCTATATACTTAGGAAACGCAGATTTTGCAATCTCCAATCCCTCAGTGACTATCTTTTCCTTTCCAACTGATGGATCAAATAAGATAAAAACATCAATGTCTCTGTCACCTGGCAACCATGTATCATGTGCTATAGATCCATGCACCTCAACCTTTGCATTAATATTTCTTCGCTTAATCTCATCATTAAGTTTGTTGACAACTTTATTAATAGTAGTATTCACAAGGAAAATTTCATCCTCATTAGGAGCTACCTTATTCTTTAAATGTTTTATTATATCTTCGATATCCATGACAATCCCTATAATACTGCTTGGTAAACTTCTAAATCCTTATAGATAGGCCCTTTAGGTGTTAAGATACTTTGTTTAAACTGAAAGGCTTTAACAATAATTTGTCCAAAATCTTCATCCTTTAATTCATCTAAGACGTGAGGGAGTTCTTTGTTAGGATACTTCACTCTTGCAATAGTCAAATGAGGAGTGAATTCTTCCTCTTCTGATCTTATATGCAAATTTTTGAGAACTGAATTTATCATTGAATGTAGCTTCATCAGATTCTCAGCTCCCTCACTAACTCCTATCCACACTATTCTCGGTTTATGAAATGATGGAAAGGCACCAACACCTTTTAAATGAATGCTGAAAGGATTAAAGCTTACTGATCTTAACGAATTTTTAATAACTCCAACGAGTGATTGTTCAGTTTCACCGAGAAATCTAATCGTAAAATGCATGTTTTCTCTTTCAACTAATTTTAATGAACCATTAGGTAGTAAATCTTGTATTTTACTTATTTTATTTAATACATCTTCATCCTTCACATCCACAGCAATAAAACATCTTATTAGCTGCGACATGATAGTTCATATTATCTTAGTAAAAAAGGCATAATATATCTAATGCTGAACCTGATTGATTCTTCACATAACTGAGACTAAGATTCTTTGTCTCTTGTCTTTAAAACTCCATTATCAGGGTTTTAGGATAGATTGCCTATTAAGTAGATGTATGTTTCTTTTAAGTGTTTGAGAAAATAAATTAAATTTTTGACGAGTCAGGGAGGATACAACTCGGGACTTCTAGACTGAAGATTAATGTAATAAACATTGAACAAGTTATGCACTCATAGCAGAGGTTAGTTTCGACACAGTCTGGAACCCAATATAACAAAACATCAAACAGAAACAACAGAGAACCCCTTAAATTCAGCAATGAAGAGAGTCAATAAAATAGCTAGGTGCTCTTGTTTTTTTCACTTTCTAAGCGTTGCTTATAATATGCTTCAAGTTCTACATTATTCATTGATCTGTACTTATCTGCTAATAATCTACGTTTGTCGGGATTCTTGAGAAAATAGTAAACTGAATAACTACAGATTGGTTCTATCTTTAAATTTCTTTCTTCTGCGATCTGAGTAGCCCGTTCAACCATCATTCTAGCTAAACCCATGCCTCTGTACTCAGGTGGCGTATAAGTTTCTATTAATCGCATAATATCACCGTTAATATCATAAGATAAGTAAGCTTTTGAACCATTGGGAAGCCGTATATAGAAAACAGTATGTGTCTGCTCAACCTTAAACTCACTACTTTTCGACATTATAAAATCACCGAAATAGCTTTATTTTTTGGTGAAATATAAATATTTTTTACTCATTTAACAAAACACAAAAGAAAACTAAGAGAATTATTTATGATTCATTATTAATTGAATGACCTTTAATTGAGTATTGATTAAAACTCTTAAGTGCTTTATCTAATTCATTTGAAGCATCTGACCTCCTCTCCGCCCTAAAGAGGCGAGGCTTTCAGGTTATAAATTTCAGCACCATTTAATACATGCGAATATATTTTAAGGGGTATCAGAGCTGCAACAGACACTACTATCTTTTTCTCAAAAAACCCAGCTAATGAATGTAGAGTGTTCATGATTGTGCGAGGTTTTAAAGCAATTATTATTATGTCCGAATTTTTAATAACCTTTTCATTATCTAAGAATACATTAATATTCAATTTCTTAACATTTTCTGCAGATTTTAATGTTTTAACTGATGCTATGATGTCAGTAGAATTAATTCCAGCTCTTATAAGACCTTTTATTATAGCTTGTCCTAGCTTACCGGCACCTAAAACACCTATTTTAAGTGTGGACTGGAATCAAACCACCACACCAACTATCTAAAAATATACAAAGAATATAAAAATTTTATTTACAACGGAAAGCCCCACTTTTCAGGGAGGGAAGTTAGATGATACAAATGATGATCATCATACTTAAGAGAAGCATGGTAATGCATATGTGATGAGTATTTTATGGGATGCTTTAGTAAAGGTTAAATTGTAGGTGTTTCTTTAATTGGTGAGAGTAATATGGGCATGTATCATCAGATAGCAAAGTTATGGAAAAGAGTTAAGGAGGGACCGTTAGCTGAAGCATATCGTGAGAGATTAGTCTTATGGAGGCGTGAATCGACAGTCGTTCGTATCGAAAAGCCTACTAGAATAAATAGAGCTCGGGCTCTTGGTTATAAGGCTAAGCAAGGTTTTGTTGTTGTACGTGTGCGTGTTAGAAAAGGAAAGATGGAAAAAGAGAGACCTAAATCTGGCCGAAGACCTAAGCGTATGGGTACTGTGAAAATGACTGTAAAAAAGAGTTTACAATGGATTGCTGAGGAGAAAGCTGCTAGAAAGTTCCCAAACTTGGAGGTGTTAGGTAGTTATTGGGTTGGTGAGGATGGCAGATATAAGTGGTTTGAAGTAATAATGGTTGACCCATATCATCCGGCCATAATTAATGATAAAGATGTAAACTGGATATCGAGAGGTGTTGGTGTTGAGCAGTGAACCTGCTCAACTCATGACAGAAGCACCTAAACCAATTGTTTTAACTCCATTAGTTTGGAAAGGCAAATATAATATAGCTAGACAAAGGATCGGTAGAGGATTTAGTATTGGTGAACTTAAAGAAGCTGGGATTTCTAAGGAGCAGGCTATGTTATTAGGAGTTTACATTGATGTAAGAAGAAAAAGTGTTTATAAGGAAAATATTGATGCATTGAAACGTTTTCTTGAGGCCTATAAAGAAGGTAAAGTTTTAGTTGTTTCACGTAAAAAGTTAAGGGATTCTAGTCCTCAAAGTGGACGAGTTTTCAGAGGATTGACCCATGCAGGAAAAAAGTCGCGTGGAATTGTAAAATCCAGATATAAAGAGAGTCATAAAAGGAAATGGAAGATGGCTAGAAAACCTAGGAAAACTCCTTCGATGTACTATCATGGTTGATGGTGAAATCAATGGGTAAGATTGATAATGGTGTTCATTGCATGGTGAAAGGTTGCGCAAATGTAGCTGTAAGATCAATTTCGATAAATAATCTTGGTCCTATGATCTCTAAAGTGGAGCACGGCAGTACTAGACGCGTCTATCTTTGTGCTGAACACTATAAAGAGTGGAAAAAAATAAACAGAGATCGAATAAGACTTGAGCGTCTTAGATTTTAGATAATCATATTCTATGGAATATGTTATTTGGTAATCGTTTGATTTAGAAAAAAAATTAAAGAGAGTTTATCTTAAAGTTAAGTAGCTAGTAATGAGTTTAATAGGATTTCTTTTGATTGATGGGTATGATGGAATTCCTTTTGGCGAGCTCAAAGCGTTGTGTAATTCCAGTGGTCTTTCATATAACATTGTTGGTGTTTATGATAGAATAGTAATTATTAGATCAAGCAGCGAGTTGATCGATTATGTTGTGAAAAGGGCATCTATGGTTCGTTTGGGTGGTCTCATAATTTTTATTAGTAAACCAATTGTTAATGAAATAATTGAAATGATGAGAAAGACTACTTTATCGTTACCCGTTTCCAGTTTCTTAGTTAGGATAAAACGCGTTGGTGTTCCTAGGAACCAAGTTGATGTTGGTAAATTAGAGAGTATGTTAGGATCTGTAATCGCGTCTAAGGGTTTTAGTGTTGATTTGAATAAGCCCAAATATAAGTTCGTTGGATTATTTGGTCGTGATATATTTGTTTTATTGCTGGAGAGAGGTTCTGTTGACCGTGGAAAGTTTATGGAACGACGGCCTAGTAAAAGACCATTTTTCCATCCATCTGCTATGGAGACTTGGCTTGCTAGATCCTTAATGAATCTTTCTGAAGCTAGGGAAGATGATATTGTGGTGGATCCTTTTTGTGGAACAGGAGGATTGCTCATTGAAGGATGTTTGATGAATATTAGAATGATTGGCATTGATCTTAATTGGGAGATGTGTAAGGGTTCATTAAGAAATATTCGTTTTTATGGTTTGTGGAATGCTGATATTATTAGAGGTGATGCTGCCTATATTCCTTTGAGATACTTTTCAAAGATTGTTACTGACCCACCATATGGCAAGGATGCTTCTACGATGGGTAGATCGCACCAAGACTTGGTAAGGGAATTGCTTAAGCAGTCTTTTTCAGCTAGTAAGATTGTTTATGGATCTTTTAAAGGATCTAACGTTAAAGATATTGAGGATGAGCTTAAGTTTGTATGTAAGGATTCTTTTGAGATAAGGATTCATAGAAGTTTAACACGTAATATAAGAGTGGTGGAGCCAGGATGATAATATTAACGTTTTTAGGTACTGCTGCTAGTATTCCTGCTAAAGATAGATCGCTGCCTTCTATCGCTTTCAATATTGATGGTAATCTAATATTAATGGATGTTGGAGAAGGTACCCAGCGTCAAATGTTGTATGCTGGTTTAAGTCTACAAAAAGTTATGAAAATTTTAATAACTCACATGCACGGTGATCATATATTAGGACTACCTGGTTTAATTAGAACTATGGCTATGTTAGGTAGAAAGCAACCATTAGAAATTTATGGCCCTAAAGGTATAGCATCTTACATCAATTTGGTTATTGAGCCCGCTCTTCTAGAGTCTGAGTTTAAGATTCTTGTGTATGAAGTATCGCATGGCACTTCTATAATCGAAAAGAAGTATACCATTGAGGCTATTTCTGTAGATCACGGTGTTGAAGCCTATGGTTATATATTAAGAACTAATGATAGACCTGGCAAGTTGGATATGAATAAAGTTTTGAATTTGGGGTTAAAGCCTGGACCTGAGCTTAAAATGCTAAAAGAGGGAAAGAGTGTAAAAGTTGGCAATAAGATCATAAGACCTGAGGATGTTCTCGGGAGGCCATTGCACGGGTCAAGGATTATATATAGTGGCGATACATTACCTACTGAGAATGTTATTAAATCGTCTATGAATGCTGACATTTTAATCCATGAAGCTACATTTATTGAAGATGATGCTAATCTGGCAAAGGTTGCGTATCATACAACCGTGAAACAAGCAGCAAACATTGCCTTAAATGCTAACGTTGGATTGCTTATTTTGACACATATAAGTAATCGTTATCAAAACCTGGGTCTGATACTTAATGAAGCTCGCAGTACCTTTTATAATACGTTAATAGCTAATGATTTCTTAACACTTCACATAGCTTAAAATTTTTCTTGCATTTTTCGTTCAAGTTCTGCTTCTTGTCGTTGTGATTCTCTGCTTTTTGGTGCTATCCAATCTAAAAACTCATAAGAATTATTAGTTTCTACTGTTATAATAATTGGGCCTAATGCTGATTCTTTTTCAGGTGCAGAAAACGAGATCTTACCCATGTATGCTGCTTGTTTGTTAAGATAAAATTCTATAATGCCTTGCTTAAATTTTGACGCCGATTTAATTACTTTACGTGCAGCATCTAATATGTATGATTTTCTTATGAGTTCTTTAAGCTTCTGCAAACTATTAATATCACTACCAAAAGCTATAATGATTTTTCCATTTTCGCCTTCTATTATATCAATTTTTTCAGGAGTAAATACATTGTACAATGCTTTTAAAACTTTATTTTCATCTTCAGTAAATCTGGCCTCAACCTTTACTGTAATCTTCATCTTAATTAGCCTCCGTTATAAGTCTTATGAAAATTTTTTCAGCCATTTCTATCGTATCTTCTAAAGGTCCTTCATTTATTATCATGTAATCTGCTAAAGCTATTACAGAACCAATTCCAACCTCTAATTCTCTCAGATCTCTTAATTCAAATTCGTTTAATGTTTTCGGATCATCATGCCTTCCCCTCAATAATCCCCTCTGGAATCGTATCTTTGGAGACGCGTGAACCGCCACTATTTGAACACTTCCGAAATGTGATCTAAAATAATTAATTTCATAGAGGCTTCTAACACCTTCAACAATTACTACATTACCATCAATCTCTTCTATAGTTTCTGAACATAATTTCGCCACAGCATCTGGTCCCATTTCTTCTCTGAGCTTTAACATAAACTTACCTATCGATTCTCCATCAAATTTTATACCTCTCTTTAGCGCTTCACGTCTTACAGCCTCTCCCATACTAATTACAGATAATCCCAATCGTTCTGCAACTTTAGACACCTCAGTCTTACCAGCTAGAGGCATACCTGTTATTGCTATAATACGTTTCTTCATTTGCGCCCACAAATCAAAACTCAGTATGTGCTAAAATAGTTTCACTCAACAAAAGAGCTATGACTTTTTGACATTCTTCTTACTCTAAAGATTCGAGACAAACTCAATGAAAGCAAAAGTCAAGCTTTTCGTCGAATTTTTCTGTATAATGTACTTGAGTACTTTTAAATTAATGAACGTGGAATTATAATAAAGCTTTAAAGACAAGGAATAAAGAATCCCAGTTTCAACTGTGGAGAGAATTAATTTCCATAACTTTTAGTACATCAGCCTTTGTTATTATTCCCACGATTTTACCTTTATCCACTACTAAAACTGCGTTAAACATTTGAAGAAGAGTGTTGATGACCGATGAGGGGGTTTTTACTGGAACTTGTGGGAAAGGCTCATCCATCACATCACAAACGCGGATGTTAGAGAGCTCTTCCATTTTTAAACCTTTTGATAAAAGGTTCATTATATCCTTTTCAGATATACTGCCGACTAAACGTCCTTTACTGAAGACTGGTAACTGTGAAAAACCATGCTTTAACATTATTTGAGATGCCTTGATAACCTTATCATTAGATTTAACACCAACAACCTTCTTATTCATTATATCACCGGCTTTAATGTTTGCTTTAAAGACTTTTTCTTCAAGATTTTCTAACGTATCGAAAATGATTTTTGCTTTCGAATATGATGGAACAATCTTGCCGGATTCAATTTTTGCAATAAGCGATTGACTTACTCCAGATAATTTCGCTAACTCTCTCTGAGTTAAACCCAACTTTTTCCTAAGCTTTATGATTTCTAAAAGCTCTGGTAACATTGATATTTATTATTAGGCTCAAAATTTAAGCTTAATTTTAAAAATGTTTTATTTATATAAAAATCGGCAATGTTCATTACTAAGCCATGCATTATGCGAATGTTATTTTATTATATTATTCTTAAATATTATTATTTGAAATCTAGATGAAACAAGCATGAGCTATTCTTTTCGGAATATTTTTTTCAAACAAAATTATTAGCATTAATTTAATTGCAATACATCAGGTGGATTTAATGAGTTTCAAATTACAATGTAGAGAGTGTGGAACAACTTACGAACCAGAAGTGCGATTCGTGTGTGAGAAATGTTTAGGGCCTTTAGAAGTAGTATACAATTTTAAGGATATAAAATTCTCGATTGATGATCTAAAAAATAGAGAAAAGAATATGTGGAGATATAGAGAATTCTTACCAGTTAGGGCGATACCAGAACAATTTATCGATATAGGTTTTACTCCACTTTATAAATCATCAAGATTAAACCAGCTAATAGGCTTGAAGGAATTTTACATCAAAAACGATACATTGAATCCCACTGGTTCGTTCAAAGATAGACCTGCATCAATTGCAGTAATTAAGTCCTTAGAATTTAATTTTAAAGCTATTGGAACATCGTCTACAGGCAACTTAGCAGCAGCAGTCGCAGCATTATCAAGTAGAGTCGGATTACCATCGTTTGTCTTAGTTCCGAGTGATACTGAACTGAGCAAGATAATCCAAGCGATAACCTATGGAGCCAATGTACTTTTAGTAAACGGAAACTATGACGAATTAAACTTTTTAACATTGCAGTTGGCAGAGAATGGGCTTTATGGATTAGCAAACATAAATTTAAGGCCTTATTATACAGAAGGATCAAAAACATTGGTATATGAAATCGCAGAACAGCTTAATTGGTCATTGCCAGATAAAATTATCGTACCAATGGCTAGTGGGGCTCTTCTTTACATGATATGGAAAGGGATAAATGAGTTAAAATCACTTAATCTCATTGACAATAAAAAAGTATCTCTAATAGGTGTTCAGCCTCAAGGTTGTTCACCAATAGTCTCGGCTTACAAAACTGGACAGATTAGTATTAGTGACTGTAAGACAATAGCTAAGAGTTTGGCTATTGGTATTCCGGCTGATGGTCGGTATGCAATAAGAGCTATTAAAGAAAGCGAGGGACTAGCTGTTGATGTTACTAACGAAGAAATAGTGAACGCGATGAAAATCTTAGCAAAATATGAAGGTTTGTTCGCAGAACCTGCTGGCGCAATAACAACAGCAGCATTAATAAAATTAATTAATAATGGTATTATCGAGTATGATGAACAGGTTGTCTGCTTGATGACAGGTTCAGGGTTTAAGTCACTTGAGATCTTCGAGCAAGAAGCAATGAAATTAAAAGCTAATCCGATAGAAGCTAATTTACAAGTTATTGAAAGCAGAATAGCAAAGTGGTGACGTTAGATGGTTAATGTAAGGGTAAAACTCTACTCAATCATAGCACAAAAGGTGAAAGGAAGCATGATTATTAATATGGATGCAAACAAAGTTAAAGATGTAATAAATAAATTAATAGATCTTTACGGTGTGACGCTAAGAGACTTAATATTAGATGAAAACCAACAAATAAAACCAACAATCGGTGTTTTTGTGAATGGTAAAAATATCCAAACACTCAATGGTACTGAAACAAAGTTGAATGAGAATGATGAGGTTTACATATTACCAATAGCAGTAGGTGGATAAAAAAATAAGTCTAGTTTAACATATAAACTGGGGAATAACTTTGCTGAGTGACGAGGAAATTGATGAGTACTCAAGACAAATCGTATTACAAGATATAGGTTTAATTGGACAAGAAAAGATAAAGAATGGAAAAATTGCACTAATAGGAGTTGGAGGGTTAGGAAGTCCAGCAGCAATACTTCTAGCATCCATGGGGTTAGGATATTTAAAAATTGTAGATAGAGATGTTGTCTCAAAAACAGATCTGCACAGACAACCGCTCTATACTAGAAAAGACGTAGATAGACCAAAGGTCGAAGTAGCAGAAAAAAGATTAAAAGAGATGAACCCAAGAATGGAAATAGAAGCAATAGCTGAGCCTCTTACGGAAGAAAATGCCGAGAATATAATCAAAGACGTAGATGTAGTTCTAGATGGTTTAGATAATTTAAGAGCAAGATACATAATAAACAGAACGATAGTAAAATTGAAAAAACCATACATATTTGCTGCAGCATTAGAAATGTATGGAAATGTCACAACTATAATCCCAGGAGAGACAGCATGCTTAGAATGTTTTTACGGTGGAATTTATGATGAGAGCACATTGCCTAAATGTGCAATCGTAGGAGTGCACCCAAGTACAACATTCATAGTAGCAAGCATAGCAGTCTCGGAAGCTTTGAGAATAATAATGAACCAAGAACCAATGCTAAAAAACAAACTCATGTACATTGACCTAAGAACAATGGATTTTGTAACGCTTAATATTAACAGAAACGAAAAATGTCCTGTGTGCGGAATAAACCCAGAAAAGAAACCTGAGCCTATAAAAATAGAAGAAATTGAGGCAAGTTGTGCACGAGATGGTTCAGGTGTATACTTCGTAAATAAAATAATTAAAAACGTAGACCTATCTAGAATAAAAGAAAGAGGGATCAAAGAGGGATGGAAACCATTATTAACTAGTAACTTAAGCATAACATTCAACGTTGAAGAGGGTTTTGACGTAACATTACTAAAAAGTGGGACACTTATAGCAAAAGTTAGAAAAGTTGACCAGCAAACAAAGGAAAAAATACTGACAACATACAAAAGACTCATCAACGTCTGAAAATAAAACACCTACACAAGAGATGATGTTAAGCTTATTGATAATTTATTATTCCATCCTAAAAGAACGAGATTTTCAGTTGAAGCATCTTTTAGATCAGCATTAAGCACTAATTTTTAATTATTTTATTTACGAAGCAAAAATTTGTTTCAAATTTTTATCGATGTTTGCTATAAAAGTTTTTAAGTTCCTCTTGTGATAATCTGTGCCTCCACAATGGAACACCCAATGGCATTATATATAATGGTTCCTCATACTCAGGCAATCCTATAATCTTTCTTACATCGTCATCATGAAAAGCACCTATTGCAACTGTTCCTAGAGATAGCGCTGTTGCCTGAAGATAAATATTCTGACCTACGTGTCCTAGATCCATGTGGACGTACCTAATTCTTCCTCTTTCACCATATCGTTGTGTTGTTCTTTCATAAATAGCTGTTATAACAATGCTTATTGGTGCTTTTCTTACCCATTCTTGTTCTAACGCAGCTTTATAAAGATCCTCTCTAAAATCGCCTGGTCTAATGAGTTCAAGTGCGTGAGTTTGCACATTGTAATGATAGATCCCAGCAGCTATGTATTCATCATCAGAAATTACACCATTGGAAGAGACCATTACATAAATTTCTAGAGGATAGCATGCACCTGCGCTCGGAGCTGTTCTTAGTCCCCACCTTACTTCGCTTATCCCATAAGCAGCCCAAAGTATTTGGGACAGTTTTTCTAATGGTACTGGATCACCAGTATACTCTCTAATGGATCTTCGTGAAGCTAGGGCCTCCTCAACACTCATCATTCCAATCAACGTTGGAAATGGTAATATAATTTTATTTGTATTCTCAATTTTTCTTGAAACATAATAAGTTTTGTAATACACTTTTGCTCCAGTATAAGCACCTAAACCTAAAGCTATCATTACTGAACCAATAAACCTACTTAATGGTGAAAGTAACAAAAGTTTTAGAAGAGTTCTTCTTTTTTCCACAAATTTAATAGGGTAAACAAGTTTATAAACTTAGCACCTATAAAAATCTCATGAGGAAAATATACGTGGCAATTCTAGACCTCACATCGTTTCCATTAATTATAGGGGCTTATTTAATCCTTATATCAGGTTATTGTCTTACAAAAACCAACATCGTTAAACAATTGACACTAGGATTGCTAGAGGATATAAAAATATGCAGCATACTGCATTTAGAAGAACTACAAATTATAATTGCAATACTTGCTTTAATTCATACAGTTGCAGGTGTTAATGTAATGCTACACAGATTTATTAAAAATAAATTATTATTAGATCTTAGCGAAGTGATTGTGTTAATAATAGGTTTAATGTTCATGATACAGATAATACTCATTTTCATGCTGTGAGCCCTCTTGCTAATCTTCCTAAACTTTAAGTGTTTCCTTTATGTTTATTTAGAGGTATTTTGTTATCGTGTTTTGGTGTTTAGTTTGAACAACGTAATTACAAAGATCGATAAGAAAATTAATGATTTATTAAATTCCACACTGGAGGAGTTTATCCAAATACTTAATATAAAAGCTGTTAATCCTTCCATGGGAGGAAATGGTGAATATGAGCGAGCATTAGTTATTCAAAAAATTCTTGAAAAGTATAATTTTGATGAGATAAAACGATATGATGCCAAGGATGAGAGAGTTACAGAAGGTATTAGACCTAATATTGTGGCGCGCATTAGAGGTAATGATGTTTCGCATACTCTTTGGTTACTAGCACACATGGATACTGTACCTGAAGGTGATAGATCATTATGGGATGCCGATCCGTTTAAACCTATTATAAAGGATGGAAAAATTATTTGCAGGGGAGCAGAAGATAATGGTCAAGCAATAGCATCAATTCTTCTTGCCACAAAAACTCTTTTAGAACTTAATATAAAACCATCAGTAAATTTAGGCTTAGCATTCGTATCTGATGAGGAAGCTGGAAGCGTCTATGGTGTGCAGCATCTTATCGAGCATAATGTATTTAATAAGGGAAGCATAGTTATTGTTCCTGATGCTGGGAGTCCTGATGGTTCCATGATAGAAGTAGCAGAAAAAGGTATACTCTGGTTCAAAATCACAACGCGTGGAAGACAAGCCCATGGAAGCATGCCTCACAAAGGGCTTAATGCGCACAGGATAGGGATGAAATATGCACTAGAATTGGATGAAATATTTCATAACAAATATACCACAAAAAATCAACTTTTTGATCCACCTGAATCAACTTTTGAACCTACTAGGAAGGAGAAGAACGTGGATAATGTTAACACGATACCAGGAACGGATGTTATATATTTCGATTGCAGAATTTTACCAGAATATAATATAGATGATGTACTCTTAACAATGAATAAGCTCAAAGTAGAATATGAACAAAAACATAACGTTAAGATTGATATCGAGATAGTTCAACGAAACGATCCAGCTCCACCAACACCTGGTGATAGTGATGTTGTAAAGAGATTAAGTTCAGCCATAGAAATGCTTAGAGGTTTTAAACCAAAGCTTATGGGCATAGGTGGGGGAACTGTAGCTGCATTCTTTAGAAAACAAGGAATACCTGCAGCAGTATGGAGCACATTAGATGAAGTTGCACACCAACCTAATGAATACTCGAAAATTGGGAATATAGTTGCAGACGCCAAAGTTTTTGCATTAGCATCGATAATATAAATTAAACTAAACAGGGGCACGTTGAATGAAAATATTTCAAAAATACAACTTTAAATATAAAAAATAAATCGTACATTAAAGGTGAGGATTATGGATTATTTCGTATTGAACATAATCATGATCTTGTTTTTAGGATTTGTTGTTGGTCGTATTATGAGGCATGCACATTTACAGATAAATGCCGATAAATACCTAATATTTTTTGTTGCTGCATTACTTTTTCTTATAGGTGTTAAATTAGGCAACAGTGAAATGGTTATTCAGAGTCTTACGCTCTTAGGACTTGAATCTTTAGTATTAGCTTTAGTATCAATTTTAGGAAGCGCCATAGTAGCGTATATCATCACGAGGTATATAAAATGATTAAAGTGGCCATCATATCTTTAATGATAGGATTTTTGATTGGACGATTAATTCATTTCAGCGACACTTTTTTAATAGATAATTTAGAGACAATAGCACTTTATGGTTTAATATTTATTATTGGTCTTGGTATAGGTATTGATAAAAGTCTGTCAAAGAAATTTAAAGAACTAAGCTTAGAAACTTTAATAGCACCTATATCATCAATCATAGGAACTTTAACGTTCGGATTTCTTATAGGTTATATTTTAGGGATTCAACCAAAAGTAGCACTCTCTATTGTAGCGGGATTTGGTTGGTACACATTTACCGGCCCTGTTCTCTTTAGACTTCTCGGTGTTGAAGCTGGGATACTAGGTTTTCTTTCTAACCTTTTTAGAGAACTTTTCACTATGATACTTTCACCTATTTTAGGTAAAAAATTTGGAGCAACCACTATAATAGCGAGTGGCGGTGCTACGTCTATGGATACAACACTTCCATTTGTTATACGCTACTCTGGGATAGAAAATTCATTACCATCAATAATAAGCGGAACTTTACTCACATTTCTTGCTACATTATTAGTGCCATTTTTTGCATCGCTTTAATTTAAAGTATTCATATAATTTGTTTAAAATTTATATAAATTATTGTTTAATGCATGAATCATTATGTCAAAAATATATACTACATCGCGCTATTCATTTGTGGTGTTTAATTTGTCTGAAGTATCAAATCTCATTGCTAAAGTAGAAGAAAAACTTGGGCTAGTAACTTATGAGATTGACACAAAATCACATATCGAAGTGAAAGATTTAGAAGTCTGTAAAAAATGTAAAGCAAAATGGTGTATTCATCTCTGTCCGGCTAAAGTTTATGAACCGAAAGATGATGGAACAATAACATTTAATTATGAAAATTGCATTGAATGTGGTGCTGCACCTTACATTTGTCCCTATGGCAACATTAAATGGGTTCCTCCACGCGGAGGAAAAGGTATCATGTACAAGTATGGGTGATTGAAATGGGATTTGAGAAATTTGATGCCATAGTTGTTGGCGCTGGAGTTGCTGGCTTATCTGCAGCTTACGTCATGGCTAAAGCTGGTCTTAACGTACTTGTGGTTGAACGAGGACATAAACCTGGATCAAAAAATGTGGTCGGTGGACGTCTATACACTCACAGCATTAAAAAGATTTTTCCAAATTTTCCTGATGGAGCGAACGTAGAAAGGCCTGTGACCAAAGAACTATTTGGCCTCATATGGAAGGATGCAACAATTACTTTTGAGTTTTCTGATAAATCTCTAGTTAATGAAAGACATAGTTATACTGTTCTGAGGGCTAAATTTGATGCATGGTTTGCTAGTGAAGTAGAAAAGGCTGGGGCACTAATAATAACTGATCAAAGAGTTGATAACCTTATAATTGAAAATGGATTCGTAAAAGGTATAGTATCTGGTGGTGATAAGGTTCCATCGGACATGGTGATAATAGCCGAGGGTTGTTCATCAATACTCACAGAACAGGCAGGTTTAAGAAAACCATACGACTCAAGCGATTTTCTCTTAGGAATAAAACAGGTTGTAGAGTTGCCAAAGAACATTATTGAAGAAAGATTTGGACTGACTGGAGATGATGACGGAGCAGCGCAACTTTATTTTGGTGATTTTACTCATGGAATTGCTGGAGGCGGTGTATTATACACCAACAAAGATACTGTTTCAGTCTTAATAACAATAAAACTCGATTCAGCAATAAATAAAATAGCAGAGGGCTCAGCCATAGATTCCCATGAAGTACTGAACAAATTTATCTCAACGCCACCAATATCAAGATTATTAAGAGGTGGTAAGGTTGTAGAATATTCAGCAAAACTAATACCAGAATTATCAAAATCTCACAGACCCAAACTTTATGGTAATGGTGTTATGGTGGTAGGCGATGCAGCTGGTCTAATAATAAACTCAGTATTTAACCTACGAGGCATGGACCTGGCAATTACCTCAGGAATTGCTGCAGGTGAAACAGCGATCAAAGGTAAAGAAATCGGTAAATTTGATGCAGAAACTCTTTCCTTATATCAGGAAAAAATGAAAGAAACACTAAAAGAAATTGATATGTTCTCCGGAGTTTGGCGTATTATGGAAAACCCACGTCTATACAAAGAATATCCTGAGATTATTATTGAGATACTCAGAGACCTTACAACAGTGGGAATTTATCCTAAAGCTAAGCTAATGTCTACAATACTTCGTCATTTGAAAGGCGTCTCGACATCAAATCTCATAAGAGACCTATTAATTACGTTAGGTTCCATATGAGATACCTTTTAGTCCTCTAAGTGGGACAAAAGCAACAGCTCCTAAACTTTTTATATGAACTTTTCCCTCGGCATCCTTATGAACTAACATTAGCTCTTGATAAAAATCTGGTGTTCCAACAGGTATAACTAGTCTACCACCATTCTCTAACTTTCCAACAAGCTCTTCAGGAATATGAGAAGCCGCAGCAGTAACAATTATTGCATCAAAATTTCCCCTTAAAGGAGGCTCTATACTTCCATCTGCAACTATCACATCAATAAACATTCCATAGCCTAACCTCACTATGTTTTTCCAAGCCCTTTTAGCTAAATACGGTGAAATCTCTAGTGTTATTACGATTCCAGGTTCCTGAGAACATACTATACTTGAGTAAACAGAAGCCATGTAACCCGAACCAGTACCTATTTCTAAGATTCTCATACCAGGTTTTAACTCAGCATATTCACACATCATAGCAGTCATATGTAATGCAGATACAGTCTGCCCCTCTCCTATGGGAATCGGTGTGTCAACATATGCATAATCCTTGTACTGAGGAGGCACGAATTCCTCCCTTGGAATTTTAAGCATAGCCTCAAGTACAATCTTCCGTTTAATAAACCCCTCCTCATAAAGACCCTTAATTACTTTTTCAGCTTTTTTACGTAAATTATTGTACATCTATCTCTCTAATTTAAACTATCATCCAGTAGTATATATATTCTAACACATGAAAATAACATCAAACACTATTAAAATCACAAAAAACGTTTATCCAAAAAATTTATCGCTGAAATTTTTTAATCTGATCAGGCTTTCTTTGAGTATGCTTGGATCTTTAGAACCAAGCGAGACTCTAAAACCTCCATCGATACCGAAAAATTTTGAAGGTGTAAATAGAACTCCAGTCTCTTTAAGGAGTTTTCTACAAAAGTCCATAGAATTTAGAGCATCTTTTGTGAGAAGTGCCACTGGCATGTAGGGATTGTGAATGATTTTAAAACGTGTGTCACTGAACTGATAGAGTATCTTCATGTTTTCCTTTATAATATTTATGCTTCGTTCTTTAAAGAAGTCAAAATTTTTGAATATATACTTTATTAATTCTTTTTCGTATAAAGGTTCTGGTGTTACTAGATCTTTTATTTTCTTTATTTTCTCTGCGAGTTCCTTTTTGGCAATTATCCATCCAACTTTTCTTCCTCTTATTGCAAAAAATTTACTTGTGCCTGATATTATTATAGCGTTATCATGGAAGTATGGTTTATCATCGATGAAATATTTGAATATTTCGTCTATTATTACTAGATTGTTGGAAACGATCTCATCAGGATTTAAGTATAAACCTGTAGGATTATTAGGGTTAGCTAATGCAATAATAGATTTTTCTACCTTAGGTTTGATTTCTGAATACTCAATTTTAATTCCTAATGCTTGGGCCTGTTCAAAAATTGGAGGATAGCTTGGCAACGGTATAACAACTTTATTAGGTTTCAAAGCAAGATAAGTTAAAAACATACCTTCTTGAGCACCATGTACGATTACAATATTCTCAGATGAAACATTATACCATTCGGCAAGAATTTTTTCAGGTTCATTATTATCCTTGGGCAATTTATTAAGTTCTTCAAATCCTTCTATACTACTCCACGATAGATTTATTTCAGCTTTTTGTTCTTCCCAGTCAAATAAATCAACCATAATGCATCTTATATAACTATTTATAACACATTATTAAAGTTAAACTTTATTTTGACATTAGGCAATTACTTTTAAAAAATCTTAATGTTTATTCGTGGATTTTAATGCTGGTCTGAACTTTATTCCATATTGTATAATACCCTTATTGCCATCCTCGCTCATCTTTCTGAATACCGCCTCAACCTCAATTCCCTCTTTAAGTTTTTCTGGTTCAACGTCTGTTAGTTGTGCTAATATTTTTGTGCCATCTGTTAATTGGATAAGACCAATGGGGTATGGCTCTTGCTTTTTATGCTCCTCTGGTACTGTATAAATCCATGTATAATTGATCAGTACGCCTTTTCTTGGTAACTGGTATGACTCCATGTCATCTGAACCACAATCGCAGGAGGATTTTGGAGGATAGTATACCTTACTACAGCTTTTGCACTTGTTACCAATCATCCTATATCTCGTAATTCTTTCAGCCCAATACCTAGGAACGCTCATCTATTTAACCCTCCTTAAAATGCTTACTGTAGCTGTACCACCTATACCAGCAACACTATGAACTAAACCATATTCAGCTTTAGGTATTTGATGTATAGCTTCTCCCTTTAACTGTTTAGTGACTTCTATAATTTGATAGAGACCTGTGGCACCAAAGGGATGCCCTCTAGCTTTAAGCCCTCCGAAAGTATTAGTAGGTATTTTTCCTCCTGGTGTTAGTTGATCTTCTTTAAGTAATTTTGTAGCTTCTCCGTGTTTTGCAAACCCTAAATCTTCAAGAGCAATTATACCTAATATCGTGTATGAATCATGTATTTCGGCTACGTTAATTTTTTCAGGCGTTATTTTTGCTTTAGCGTAAGCTTGCTCAGCAGCTTTTAGTGATGAGTAAAATGATGTAATGTCATTTCGTTGTGCAATGTTATACTGATCAGCTGTAGCCATTGCTGAGCTTTCTACTGCTACCAATGTATCATTTTTCACCTGATCCGATACTGAAAGAACTACAGCAGCAGCACCGTCACCAAAACCAAAACTTTCAAATAATCTTATTGGGTCAGCTATAATAGGGGATGCGAGTACTTTATCAAGCTTTACTGGGAACGGGTACTGTGCATGCGAAACACCTACAGCCATAGAATGATCGTGAACTGCCATGAGTGCCACATCATCATTTTTTATTCCATACTTTTTGAGATATTCTTTGTAAACAAGTGCTGCTAAACCTGCATACGTGGCTCCTTGATATGCGATGTACTCTCTATCTTCCATTGATGCTATCACGCTCTCAATTTTTGCTGGTAATTCATCGCTAAGTTTATCACCACCTATTATGAGAACATGATCATAGAGACCTGATAGAACAGCCATATAGCCTATGTGAAAGGCAACACCACCTGATGCATCTCCGGCCTCAACACTCATAGCTGGTGTGCCCCCCAATCCCATGTAGTTAGCTATTAATGAGCCTAATTGATATTGCTCTTGCAGTCTGCTTGCAAATGCACTACTTACGATTATTAGATCAGGTCTTGAAATTCCTGCTTCATTGAGAGCTAAAAAACCAGCTTCAGCCATTAAGGTCCTAAGGGGTTTTGACCAGTGCTCGCTTATGGGTACATATCCTGTACCGCTTATTATTACGTTTCTCATCTCGCTCACTCCTTTAATTTCTCTCTGAAACGAACATAATGACCATAACTGATTTGCACTCGTCTGGAGATGTAATCTGTAACTTTCAATGCTAAGTCTCTCTTTGTTTCAATACCATCCTCTACGATTATGCTAATAGCATCAGACCCTGCCCCAGAACCAAAAGAAACCACCAATAACCTATCACCAGGTTTAGAAATATCTAATACCGCTGCCAGGCCTAAAAGTGATGATCCTGCGTATGCATTGCCTATAACAGGATTAAGAAGTGTTGGTTTTACTTGATCTAGCGTGAAACCAAGGTCTTCAGCAGCCTGTAACGGAAATTTCACGTTAGGTTGATGAAATGAGACAAATCTAAAGTCTGACGGTTTTAGTCCTAATTTATTCATAAGACCCTTTGCAGCATTCTCAATATGTGTAAAATATGCCGGATCACCTGTGAACCTATAAGTATGCATCGGAAAATACTGCCCTTCACGTCTCCAAAAATCTGGCGTATCAGTAACGTATGTATACATACCCTCAATTTTAGCTATCGCATCGTTGTCATTTTGTGCTAAAATGTATGCTGCAGCACCAGAACCAGTAGTGTATTCTAGCTCGTCTGAAGGTCTTCCTCTCGCAATATCAGCTCCTATTGCCATCCCAGCTTTAATATTGTTAGATGCAACTAACCCTAAAACTGCTATGAACGCTTCAGTTCCTGCTTTACATGCAAACTCAAAATCTGCTGCTAATGGATTTGGTGTAGCACCTATAGCTTCAGCAACTATAGTAGAAGTTGGCTTAACGGCATAAGGTTTTGATTCCGTGCCAACATAAACCGCGCCAAGATCTTGTGGATCAATTTTAGCTCTATTAAGTGCATTGATCGCAGCCTCTACAGAAATAGTCACAGTATCCTCATCAGGACCTGCAACGGCTTTCTCATTAGGTGGTATACCTCGACCACCACGACCCCAAATTTCAGCGATTTCCTTGTGAGGTATTCTATACATCGGTATATAAACCCCATAACCTATTATTGCAACATCCGATACCATGAGCATCGCCACAGTTATGAAGTTATTACAAAAATATATGCTTATCTTAAATGATAATCAATATTAACCAAAATAGATAAAACTAAATACTAATCTTAAAAATATAAAGTAATAATTCTTTTCTTAAGCGATTATCTGCCACTTTTAATTACATGAAATAAGAAAGCCTACGCTTTCAACCGTGAAATAGATTGTCGATAGGCTTAAATTCAATAACAAATCATGCAAAACTATGTGGAACTATCAACACTTCAGGAGCAAAGTCCTTCTAATTCAGTATCGCTTGATAGTGATTCGCTCAATAAGTTATGCAATTATTTAAATCTATTGACAATATTTACCTCAGAACTTAAACAGAGACTTCTGATAGTATATGTTTTGTGAAATTTTTCATTGATTTTATGTTATAAATCTAAAATATCGCAGCAAAATGCTCGTGAATAATTATTTATGCAGTTCCATTCACTATAGTTTCCTTCATCTAATGTGCGGAAAAATTTTTATTTAGTGATCATTTATTAAAGCTTAATGCGTGATAAAATTAGGGTAGGATTTCAAGGTGAACACGGAGCATACAGTGAAGAGGCATTACTTAGTAGATTTCCTAATTCTGAACCGATTGGTTATAAGAGTTTTAGAGAGGTGTTTGATGCTGTAGAAAAGAATGAGTGTGATTTCGCTGTGATTCCTATTGAGAATTCTTTAGAGGGTGCGATAGGTGAAGTCCATGACTTACTTTTTGAGTATCCACTTATGGTTAGAGGAGAGATTATTTTAAGAATAAAGCACAATCTTTTAGTATTACCAGGTGTTATGTTTGATGATATAAAAGATGTTTATTCACATCCACAGGCACTAATACAGTGTAGTTCATTTATTACACGTTATAGGCTTAATCCGATTGCAGTTTATGATACTGCTGGGGCAGCAAAATTGTTAAGGGAAAAGAATGATATACACTCTGCAGTAATAGCATCTAAAAGGGCTGCTGAAATATATGGTCTTGCTATTCTTATGGAAGGTATTGAAAATAATATAAACAATTATACGAGATTTTTGATCATTGGAACTGAGGACATTAAAAATCCCACTGGTTCTGATAAAACATCGATAATATTTGGAGTGCATCATGTTCCAGGAGCATTATACAGAGCACTAGAGTCCTTTGCTAAAAGAAATATAAACTTAACAAGAATAGAATCACGACCATCAAAAAGAAAACCATGGGAATACTTATTTTATGTGGATTTTGAGGGACACAGATTTGATAAAGAAGTTTCATCAGCACTCCAAGAATTACAGCAAGTTACTAGCATTATAAAGATTCTAGGATCTTATCCTGCATCTAACAGCTTCATATAGAGTTAAGGATTACTTACGATAGGAATTTTGCGATCTATTATTGAATCGCAACAAAAATAGCTAAGACAAGCTATTCATGGAGCTAGAAAAGAAGTTTAAAACTAGTACGATCTTCTTTATTCGATAGTTGCATGTCTAGCTTTTAATTCTTCTTCTGTTAACCCAAGTCTCTTCATTAGTTCAGCTATCATGCCATCTAATAATATCATTGCTGTTATTTCAAAAAGTGTTCCTAATGGAGCTAGTGGTTCGTGTTCTCCTATAAGTTGTCTAACATAATAATCTTGTTCGCTGGCTAATCTCGTCCTACCTGGTACGGTTACTATTTTATTAGATATTTTTGCTAGAGGCGACTCAGGTCTTGATGTTATTGCAATTACTGTTGCACCTATACTCTTGGCAACTTCTGCGGCTCTTATTACAACGTTTGTTTCTCCAGATCCTGAGATTGCAATAATTACATCATCTTTTCCAATTGCTGGTGTTATAGTTTCTCCAAATACGTATACTCTGAACCCTAAGTGCATAAGCCTTAAGGCAAAGGCTTTACCCACAAACCCCGAACGTCCCATACCTATTACAAGAACAGAACGATCCCTCATCTTCGTCCTTAGTAGAAGAGTTATCATATCATTAACTTGAGACCAATCGATTAACTCTTGAGATTTCTTAACAAATTCAATAATTTCGTTCACTGCAGCTTTTGTCCATTCGACCATAGAAATCACCTAAGAAACTCCCGATTCGGGAGTAACTTATAAATCTGTATCCCCTGATCGGGGGTCACTTTTTTTCACCAATTAAACAAAAAATGCTCCAGAAAATAAGGTTATCTAGATTCATTCCATAAATTAGAAATTAATAGCCTCCCTTCTTGTATAATGATTAATGATGTTCTGTTAAGTTTATTATGGATAAACATACCAGATGAAATTTTGTGCGCAGTGCGATTGAATGTTTTAGGAACACTATAAAACTTTATTAAGTATTTTCTGTTTTTAAGAAAGTGTGAACACAAGAATAATTCATACTGCGGATTTACATCTAGGTGTCCAGCCGAGTGATTTCAGGGCTGATAGATTACAAGATTTCATCAGAAGCTTAAATAAAATAAAGGAGTATGCAATAAAAAATAATTCAGATGTTGTTATTATAGCTGGTGATGTATTTCATCATCCACGTCCTACAAATAAGGTTATGTATGAATTTTCAGTGTTCATTAGGGATTTAATTTCTAATGGAATTCATGTTGTAACAATTAGAGGAAATCATGATGCCTCTCAGATACCGGAACAGAGAACGTTTCTTGATGCATTAGATACGATTCTTGGGAGTGAAGCTCCAGTTAAAAAATTTTTCCATTATCTTCCAAGAATTTCGTCGATAACTGTCAAGGGAAAGAGCGGGAAAAATATTAAAATCATTGGTATACCATATGTAAGGCCAAGAGTAACAGGTAAACCCAGTACTGATGTTGAAATGCTAAAAAATTCTGTGGAGGATCGTTTAAAGAACGAGTTAGACGCTCAATCAGATTCTGATTATACTGTTATAGCAGCACACTTATCGTTAGAAGGTTTTACTTATGGTTCTGAGAGAAGATTAGCGTTTCTTGAAAATGAGGTAAGGTTTCCTGTGAACATGTTAGTAAAAAATGGTTTAGTGTCGTATGTTGCCATGGGCCATGTTCATAAACACCAAGATCGCAAAATTGGTGATGTGAGCGTTGTATATTCTGGTTCGATAGAACGTGTTGATTTTAGTGAATATAATGAGAAAAAATACTTTATTGATATTAAAGAAGAGAACGGTGGTTTACAATGGAAACCTATAGAACTAGACATACGCCCCATGCACGTCATTTATATTGATGCCAGGGGTCATTCATTAGATTATATTAGTGATGAGCTAAGGAGGAAAAAGGATTTGCGTGATTCACTCGTAAAATTAATTTTAAAAGTTGGAAACAAAGAAAAGGAGAAAATGAAACCTGAAGCAATATTAAGGTATTTAGATTCATTCAACGTCTATGATGCAAGGTTAGAATATGAGATGTTAAGTGAGAATGCAAACGTTGCTGAGACGCCTAAGGCAGGTAATCTGGAAGAGATGTTTAAGGAGTACGTAAAAAATGTTGTTGATTCAAGTATTAGGGATGTAGTTATTGAAAGAGGTCTTAAGCTGTTAAGAGAGTTCGAATATATATAGGGTGATAGCATGGGAATCGAGCATATAAGGATTAAAAATTTTACAGTATTTAAGGGTAGTCATGAAGTCCTCTTAGGTAATAGAATGATTTTTTGTAGAGGAGTGAATGGTGCTGGGAAAACAACACTTTTTGTAGATGTACCTGCATTCGCATTGTACGGGCCTGATGCTATCAGCCACAGAGGAAAACGAGATGAATTAATATCCCAAGGTATGAGAGAATCTTATGTAGAATTAGCATTTACCTATAAATCACCCCAGGGTCAATCTTCAAAATATATAATTAGACGTAGTATCATTAAAGATGGGAGTTCTACGGCCGAATTGGCTGAGATCGTCAATAACAAAGAAGTTCGTAGGGCAGATACTGTTAAAGAAGTTAATAGTAAAATCATTGAATTACTCGGGATGGATCAAAAGACATTTCATTCTACAGTAGTCATTAGACAAGGTGAAGTCGAAATACTTAGCGAAGCGTCTTCAAGTGAGCGTCGTAATCTTTTTCTAAATATATTTAACATAAATTTTGATCCATTGCGTGAGAGAATTAAAGAAGAGAAAGATAGATTGGAAAAAGAAAATGAGAAACTCTCCTCTAATTTATTATTAATCAAAAGAGAACTCGAAAAAGAAACAACTCTACGAAACACATTATCGCAATTAGAAATAGAGAAAAAACTAGAAGAAAAAGAGCTAGAGGAGGTTGAAGCAATATATGAGAGACTAAGTCAGAATGAGAAAGATTTAAGATCTAAAGTAGGAGTACAGGAAGAACTTCGAAGACAAGCTGATGATAAGAAACGAAAGGTAGAAAGCTTAAAGAACGATATAAACAGTAGTGAAGAAAAGAAACGAGAAATAGAGAAAAAATTAGAAGAAACTGTGAATATTGATGAAAAAATTGAGATTATTACTAAAGAATTAGAAATTTTGCGTGAACACTATGAGACATATCAAGAATTCGAAAGAAAGAGAGAACTCTTGGAATCTTCATTAAAACAAGCTATTAAGGAACACGATAACATAAAGAAGGAAGTAAACAAAATTAATGAGATCAAGGATCAATTAGACAAAATAGAAAAGGATGAGAAGGTGTTTACTGATATAGAAAAACGTTATAACGAACTTAACAATGAAAATATGACTATAATTAAGAATCTCAGTGAATACAAGTCAAAGTTAAACGATATACTAAATCACAAAAACATACTTATGAAGACCGGCAACGAAAAGACTGTGGTTCATTGCCCTGTATGTGGATCAGAATTAAGTATCCAAAAAAGAAATGAACTGATTAAAAAATATGAAGAAGAAATTAACGGGCTAAACTATCATATAGAATACCTTGAAGAACAGCAAAAAGAAAAAAATCAAGAAATAAAGCGTTTAGAAGACATAAAAAAAGAATTAACACGTAGGATTGGTTCAAAAAATCTCTTAATGGAAAGACTGAATGACCTCATTGAAAAGAAAAAGAACCTAGAAGACCTTGAGAGAGAAATAACACAAAAACAGAGGGAGCTCGAAGAAATTAAGAAGAAAATTTCTGAAATTAACCAATCATTGCAAAAAGAAATTAAATCTCTTACCATCACAAATCCACAAATTATTAAGCAGTATATTAAAAGTAATGAGATGGAATTAGAGAAGTTAAGAGAAAAATTAAATGAACGTTCAACATTAGAAAACGAGTTAAAAATTTTAAAGGAAAGAATAAACGAGAAAAAGAGAGAAATTGAAAATCTCAATAAAGAGTGTCAAGATATTGAGAACAATACTAAAAATTATGAAGTATTAAAGAAAGAATTAGACTCACTAACATTAAAACTAGATGAACTAAGAAAAGAGCGAGACGAGAAAAGCAGAAAAATTGGAGAAATCGATGGTCAAATAAAAGGGATCAACGACGCACTTAATGAATTAGCACAAAAGCGTAAAGAATATGAAAAGATGGAAATGAAATTAAAAGAAATAGAGCATGAATTAGAAATCCACAGAGCATTAGATAACGTATTTATGGAACGTAATTTTCCTGCAAAATTAATATCTTACTATGTTAAAAGAGTTGAATATTATGCCCAAGAATATGTTAACCTGTTCTTAGGTAATCGTTTCACGCTAAAACTAAGTATCGATTCTGGTGGTATACATGCCAGCGTCCAAGAAGGCATGATTCAAAGAAAACTTGAGGCTCTATCAATGGGAGAAAGAACAGCTATAGGTTTTGCACTACGTTTAGGAATCATGAGTGCAGTAGCAGAACAACACGGATTACGTCGACCAGATTTTCTAATCATAGATGAGGGTCTAAGTGCATTAGATGAAGAAAGACGCAACGCATTTTTAGATATACTAGGGAAGCTTAAAGAAAATTTCAGCACTGTTGTTGTCATATCACATATCGGTGAGTTGGCTGATGCTCCAATCTTTGACATGATAGTAACAATCGAACGTAACGACTCACAATCTACAATAAAAATTGAAAACAATAGAATTCAAGAGCTTTAGCTAACCTCTCTAGCACTTTCATCGATATATCGCTCTTCTATCTTATATTATCCAATTCCGTAATAGAAACAGAAAGAATAAATGATAACGTTAACATCACCTTCACGGAGACAGACTATAATTCATAATATGTTTAAGCATTAAATAATTCATTCATCTTATTAATTAATGTTGTAGTATTTCCTGTTAAGCTAAATTATTTTAAAGATTCTCAGAGATGCGATGAGATTACTGCTTTTAGATCGTCTGCACTTATTTCACCAACCTTACTCCATAATACTTCACCATTTTTACTAAGTATCATAAATGTTGGATATGCTTGAAGATTCACTTTTTTCGCAAGTACTCCACCATTATCCCAAAGTATTGTCCATGTTATGTTATATTCACTCTTATATGTTCTTAATGTATCTAGGTTATCAGATGCATCCGGTCCAATGGAGACAATGTTTATTTTATTCTTAAATTCAAAATACACTTGCTTAAGGACAGGAATCATGTTTTTACAGTGAGGACACCATGTAGCCATAAATTCTATAAGCGTAATTTTTCCAGTAAAATTACTGAGAGTATAAATTCGGCCATCGGTACCAACAAGAGGAATGCTCAAAATATTATTAGAAACCATGACTGGAGTGTTTTGTGTGTTCATTACTTGCATAATATACATAACGATTATAAGAAAGATAACCACGGATAAAAGTGCAATAAAGCCAATGAAATTCTGATTTTTCTCTTTCCTATTTTTTCCTTTCGGCTTCACCATTTTGGTATAAATAGAAATTTAATTAGATAAATTTAACTAAAACATTTAACTTTGAATAAATTGCATTGTGTTGAATCCATTTCTCTTTAATATTTTCATAAGCATTACTGTTAAAAATGATGTGGTGAATTCTGTTATTGGTCCAACACCAAACATCCAACCCCCTTCAACAGGTAGAAAAAGTCCTATTAAACCTACAACTAAAGAATTGATCGGCGAAAGCCCAGAAATAAGGTAAGTTAATGTTGATGTAATAATATCATAAAAAAAGACACAGAGATAAAGGATGATCACTTGAAATTCTTCATACTTTATACGTTTGGACAAACTACCTAACATAGCTGTGGCAAAAGCTGTGAATGATGTTATTGGTGTCCATGGTCCTGGCCAAATAAACAGATCAGAAATTAATTGAGAAAGAAGCGCTACAAGACCTCCACTTAAGGGATCTAAAAGTATTGATCCGATAAACCCAAAAATTAACGCTATATTAATAAATTGGAAAGCTCCTATTGTCCAATTTTTAGTGATCCTAATAGTTATTGCTGTTGCTGTTAAAATTGATATTGTAGCAATTTTTAAAGATCTGTTTATAACAACCACTTCCTACGGTTTCACTAGAGGTTGCCATGTTGTTGCATTAACTGGACTATACACCCATGCTAATATTTCATTATTTGATACAATATATCTATCTGCAGCGACAGGACCCATGTACCAAGAATTCCCTGAGTAATACCACCAGAACCAATATTTATTCTGTTGTTTATTTTCAAACACACCGTTTATTCCAACCACGTATACTCCGAACGAATACTGAGTATAATTCACACTAGCAACCTTTTTAGTCACATTGAACAGTGAAGAACCCAATGAAACTGTTGTATTATTGTACCATTTTTTAGTACCATTATCGAATTTTATTAAAAGATTAACACTTACAGTTGGCACTTTAGTCCTAATACTACTTATAAGAGATTCATCTTGCAGATAAAGAAAGTAATAATTGATAGCAAACGCTGTTGAAATTATTGCCCATATAAACAAAACTACTATCGAAATCCTTAAGATGTTCATATTATTCACCAAGTCTGGATAATCCAACCAAGCATTTAAAGTTAACTGTATAACATCAATAAAAACAACAATATCCTCTTTAAAGTAAATAAAAGACTACGACAAGCGTGTTTTATGTTTTCTATAAATAATAAAAAGTTTATATATGAGGTTTCATAATATATACTTGATGGTTAATGTCCGTTTCTAAAGAAGGTGAACAAGTTAGTGTTGAGTTAAGGACAGGAGTTATTCCAACTGCTATATATGCTAATAAATTGAGACGAGCTGCATTCGTTCTATTAGGTAAACAAGTTCCTAAAGATGTTATAATGAGAGATGTTACTGAACTTAACCAAGAATTATACCGTAAATTAGTAGAAGAGATGAAGCTTGGTAAAGGTGACCTTATCAGAATTACACTCACAGCAACGTATGATAAGGATTCTAACAAAGTATCCTTTAGCAACATTCGAATTGATCGTTATGTGTCTCAACATGAAATAACTACCAGTTTCGAATCACGTATTAAGGAGCTTGAAAACCAGGTTGAAAAGCTCAGAAATGAAAACCAAAAATTGAGAGAAACATTGAACAAAATAAAAGAAATATTAAGCATGTAACAGTTCTCAATAAACAAGAATTAAGCCTGTTAGAGGGATGATTTTGTTATCCAATGTTATCTAATAAGTAAAATTTTCTTTACAATAGAAATATATTCAATATTTATGAGGAATATATTGTGTATTAACATGAGCAATGATGTTGTTATTGTGAGTGCTGTTAGAACTCCTGTCGGAAAATTCGGTCAATCATTAGCTAAACTTTCTGCAATGGAACTTGGCGTAATAGTTGTCAGAGAAGCAATTAACAGAGCTGGCATTGATCCGAAAATGGTTGATGAAATTATTATGGGAAATGTTGTGGGAGCTGGCCTTGGTCAAAATCCAGCTAGAGTTATAGGTGTCCTTGGAGGCCTACCTGAAAATACTGAAGGCTATACAGTAAATAAGGTATGCGCATCATCACTCAAAGCTGTTGCTTTAGCTGCTCAAGCAATAAAAGCCGGTGATGCAGAAGTTATTGTAGCCGGAGGAATAGAAAGCATGAGTAATGCACCATTTCTAGTTCCAGCAAATGTTAGATGGGGATGGAAAGTTATGTATAAAAGCGGTCCCACACTGATAGATACGTTAACTCACGATGGACTTGAGGATTATTACGGCAATCCCATGGGTTTAGTTGCTGATCAAATAGCTAAAAAACGGGGCATAACACGAGAAGAAGCTGATACTTTCGCATACGAAAGTCACAAAAAAGCTGGTGAAGCAACACTTAAAGGCTATTTCAAAGAAGAAATGGTGCCCATCGATATAACCAAGGATGGAGAAAAAATTATGCTGGACAGAGATGAAGGTATTAGATATGATACTTCTGTAGAAAAGCTATCAAAACTAAAACCGTTTTTCTCATCAGACGGGATAACCACTGCAGGTAATGCATCACAAATTTCCGATGGTGCATCAGCAGTCATCGTAACTAGCATGGAAAAAGCTAAATCAATGGGATTAAAACCATTAGCTAAGATATTAGGTTATGCTTCTGCTGCTATAGATCTTGTGAATTTCATAGAAGCTCCCGTACCAGCGATTCAAAAACTGCTTAAAAAACTCAACATGACAGCGAATGACGTAGATCTAGTTGAAGTTAACGAAGCGTTCGCAATTGTACCACTAATAGTCTCTAAAGACCTAAACATCCCACTAGAAAAAATTAACATTCATGGCGGTGCAATAGCACTAGGACATCCAATAGGAGCTAGTGGTGCACGAATATTAACAACACTTATCTACGCACTCAAACAAAAAGGTCTTAAACGCGGATTAGCAGGCATATGCCACGGAGGAGGAGGGGCATTCTCTATGATGATAGAAAGACTCTAATTCTCCTCATCAATTCGGATCTACAGGAATTTGGTAAGAGAAACTAAAACTTTAGCTCTGAAAGGAAGAATTAAATTGCTGAAAAGACTGGTTTCAGCATGTTGTGAATGAACATCCTAAACTCAAGGAGTTAGTTTTCAGAATGTTTAATGATGAAACTCTTATCAGCAAGTTTGTTTTGAGTCCTTTTAGATCACATATACTGTAAAGATGATGTTTGGTTAAAGAGTGCCAGAGGGAAATCATAATCACATTATAAGACCCGTTGAGAAGGAGGTTGGTGAGAATGTTCATAATGATGTTTGTGAAAAGAGTTAGACTATTATGATAGCATACTATTATGATAGCATAATGGTTGAGAGAGATTTTGTGATGATTGATGTTCTCGGAATAGCGCCTTATAAGAGACATGAAATCATTTTCAACAAATTCAATGAATTATCGAGCGGTTCCACTATTATTTTGTTTAATGATCATGAGCCAAAGCCTCTTTATTATGAACTGGTTACGAAGTGACCTGATTTCGATGCATTAGCATATGAATCATTATCAGTTGAGTGATATAATATGAGTTTCACGTTTAAAGAAAAGATAAGTAAATAACAGGTTACAAAAATATTACAGCCTTTACAAGGATTTTGAATAAATAAAAGGTTTTATTACTTTAAAGAAGTTGATGAATTCTTTATTAATAGGTTCAAGTAATTCTAGGTGCTCTTATTTAGTTTGGATAAGTATTTTTCAACTACTTTTTTTAGTGCTCTACGTAGTATTTCTTGCGCTGATGATGGTGATATATTCATGAGTTTTGAAATCTCAGTTAGGGTGATCTGCCTGTCCACATCGAAATAGCCTCTTTTATAAGCTAAAATTAGTGCTTGAAGTTGTCTAGGAGTTAATCTATTGGTCTCGTCACTGATTGTAACCTCTTTTTTATTTAAAACCTTCGGTTTTAAATTTAGATCGTTTAAGGATTTTAACATACTTTTTAAGACTGTAAATGATGGTACTACAATTCTATATGTTATCGCATACTCGTTGATTGGTATTGCGTCTAAAATTAGCACATCACTTTGACTAAAAAATTTACATGATGAACAACTTGGAGTTTTTACCCACACGTAGTTATTACCTAGGTTAATTATTTTTGCAGGACTTTCCATTAGTTTATATCGTATAGAGCGTGTAAGTTCAATCTTGATCAGATGGTTTGTGTTTTCTTTTCCGGGTATTATTTTTTCAATAGAATTTATTTGACTTCCCACAGCTTGTGTAATATGGCAGTCTCGCCTTTCTATATTAAGTTTAATTTCTACAGGTCCTCTTACTTTTAGAGCTCTCTCTTTTACCATTTCCTTCATCTCCTTTGTAAAAATATTTGTGAGAACATTAGAAGGTAAAATGATAAAATTCCAATGCCCTGTAATGGAGTCGCGAGCAATAGTAGTGGAGACATTATGTTTAAATCATATACTACTCTCATAATAGTGCCCACATTAACTAATAAGTATGGTATATATGAACGTTTAATGACAAGACGTCTATCTAATATTCCTAGAAGTAGGTCTATGAGAACAACGTCAACTCCGAATATTGTGTTGAACAGAAATCCTATTGTGATTGTGTGAATGTACGCATCATAGCTCCATGATAGAATTGCTGAAGTTAAAAGCCAGATCCATGCGGTGGCTAAATGAATTTTTGAATATCGTATTCCTCGTGATGTGTAAATCTTAGTAGCATGAACTGAAATGATCCAAGCTGAGATTAAGAAGAATGAGGTTAGATAGAAATAGAAAGGATGAAGCAGAATTCCTACTACCAGAAAAATATAAGAAATGCTCATTTCTTTTTGATTAACAACACTTCCTCCTAGTACTAATCCTATATCTCTCGACATCACAGCAAAAATCATTGCAGTGGGAAATATTATTGCTAACTGTGGCATACGATAAAACATTTGGAAAATTATTACAAAAATCGTTATTATTAATGTTGATACTATCAAATAATTATACAATATAGGTCGAAGACCAATTTTGGATGGTGTAAGGTATATCGCTGAGTATTTAAGAAGGATAAGAAGTCCCATGACCTCAAGAATAAACGGTATGATATCTAATCTTAAAAAATCGTAAAGTAGTGTTGCTAATACTACCATTATGCCAAAGAATAATATATATTCATTACTGGCAATTTTTCCTGACCATTCTCTACTTAATGCTATGAGTATCTCGTTACCTATTAATAACATAAAGAATCCATAAACCATTAGAAACCAATGACCATAGAATAATGGTGTATTTAAGATGTTTGTGTACATTTGTACGTCCATTTTAAGAGTTTGTATAAATATGAAACGTAATACTGCAGGAATACCTCCAAGTAGTAAAAGTAAAACTCCTAAAACCATTAGAATAAGCCCAGTTCTCACATATCATAAATCATACTATCACATAAATGTTTGACCCTTATGTATAAGGGCTAAATATTTTAAAATACATTATGTTATACGATATATGAACGTTGTGAAGTCTACTGGTGTACTCTTACTAATTATAATGACTTACATGCTAGCTTTAATTTCTTCATCAAAAATGATCTATTCACTAATTATATTTCTCTTATCGATTTTGCACACTATCACTATTGATAAATTGCGCAGTAAAGTTCTGAATAATGAACTTAATATAATAGACTGGTTTCTTATATTACTTAATATGATACCCTATATTTTCTTATTTAACGTATTTCTTTTCATACCAGGTGCTTTTTATATTGCATCTGTCATTATGGCTTATTTGAAGGTCCGTGAATGGTCAAATGTGTTAGCCTTAACAGGATCAGCTTCCTTATATCTTCCTTGGGTTGAGATAATGGGTGTGATAAAATTTACTAATATTGTTATATTTGCAATATGGGTATCGTACTCTTTTACAGAGTCACTTTATATTGAATATAAACTTCCCTATAAAACAATTAGCGCCAATTATGTAAGAAATGTGTGGTTTCCTTTATTACTGGTATTAATTTTTCTTTCAGCATTCCAACCAATATTGATTTTGAGTTTAATAGAACCAACTATCAGATTTTTTAAACCTGGTGAAAAGTTAAAATCAGGGTCAGAAATAAAGAAACTAGGAAGAAAGACCGGTATACAATATTCACTTGTTTTAATTATACTAATATTTTCTCAATTGATTAGATTTTAATATTTTTCTCTATTTAAATGGTGAACATTCGCAACAATTATCTATCGAGTTTATATGCTTGAAGGTATTAAGAATATTAATACATGAATGTTTTTATTGCATCGCTAAGTACTTTATATCCAAACTCTAAGTTTCTTATTGAAATTCTTTCATTGTCACCATGGATTAATTTTGCCCATTCTGAGTATGACCCTTCAATCATTAATGGTTGGAAACCATAAGCTGGAATTCCAAGTGTCCTAAAGTATCTAGAATCTGTTCCGCCTGTGACCATGAGCGGAGCAACCTGAGCGTCTGCTACATATTTTTTAATTGAATTTTTAAGTATCTTAAATAATGATGTATTGATGGGTGACCACGTGGGTTCTGATACATGGATAAACTCAAAATCATATTCAAGTTCGCTATATAAATCTTGTATGATTTTTCTAATGCTATCGCTTGTATGTCCTGGTGTTGCTCTACAATCTATAATTAATTCACATTCATGTGGTATCACATTTTCTTTTACTCCTCCCTTTATTATTGTAGGTGTCATTGTGATCCTTGTCATCGCTCTTAGATATTCTGATAATCCTTTATCTTTTTCTGCCAATTTATTGAGCAATAAATCCAAATTGTTTTCGGTGAGATTGTCCTCTAATAATTCCTCCATTTTTAGTAATGTTTCAATATATTTTTTGGATTGTTCTGTGAGCTCTATTCTTGGTTTGAACGATAATAATCTAGAGAGTATGATGTTCATTTTTTCTATCGCATTTATTCCCAGCGTTGGTATTGATCCGTGTGCCGGTGTTCCCTTGGTCCTTATCCTATGCCAGAAAACACCTTTCTCAGCCACTTGTATGCTGAAAAGCCATCCATTTTTCGTTTGGATTCCATCACCTCCACCTTCATTAATAACATAGTCCGCTAGTATCTTATTTTTGGCATTGCTTAAAAGCCATTGAACACCAATCCCTCCCCGTTCTTCACCGGCGGTTGCAGCAAATATTATGTCACCTTTTGGTTGTTTATTCATAGATGCTAACTCTGCAAAAATATAAGTTTCGAGCGCAACCATACTTTTCATGTCTAATGCGCCTCGTCCCCAAACATATTCATCTTTAATTGCGCCAGAGAATGGATGAACCCTCCATCGTGATGGATCGGCAGGAACGACATCTAAATGTGAAAGTAATAATAACGAAGGCCCCTCTTTTGTTCCATGTATTCTTGCTATAAGATTACCTCTATTCTTATCACATTCTATAATCTCTGATCTAATACCTCTTTCAGCTAACCATTCTGATAGATATTTTGCTGCTTCTGTTTCATTACCAGGAGGATTTGTAGTATCAATCTTTAAAAGGCCTGATAATAATTTAGTAATCTCAATGACTTTTGACATGTTTATCATTAAATTATACTATAAAATATTTATAAACTTGTGTCTGACACCTTAAAACTTATATGCGTTGTACTCATTTATTTTATTCATGAATTACAGGAAACTCACGAACCTTGTTGTTGCTATTTTCGTGGTATTAATAATTGTTTTTTTAGTATTTTTGGAACCTATCAATTTAATCATGAGCTTGTTGAGCATTTCTAACGGTGTTTGGAGTTCAACTTCACCTGTGAGCGGGAATAAATTTGTACTTCAAGGTCTTCATAGTAATGTCGAGATTATCATAGATAAGAGAGGGGTTCCTCATATATATGCGAATGATGATTATGATCTTTTTTATGCCATAGGTTTTATGCATGCAAGAGATCGATTGTGGCAGATGGATATTCAGCGGAGAGCCGCAGAAGGACGTTTAGCAGAGATTGTGGGTAAGAATGCTATTAATAATGATATATTTATGAGAATTATAGGATTGTGGAGAGCAGCAAATATAACTGCGTCCTATATTAGAAATGAATATCCAAGTTATTATAAATTGTATCAGGCTTACGCTGATGGTGTTAATGTATATATGCAATTAGCCAAAGAATCAGGAAAATTACCGCTTATGTTTAGATTGCTCAACTACGAGCCTGATCCATGGACGCCAACGGATTCGATTGCTTTTGCAAAGCTCATGGCATGGTCCTTAACAAATTATTTTGAACCATTGAAATATTCATTAATAGCTACAAAAATTGGGGCAAAAGAAACCTTAAAACTTTATCCAATATATCCATACTATGAAGAAAATATTACTGTAGTTCCGGGCAATGGGACAATAAATGGTAAGAAAATTAACGTGCCGCCTGACTATCTTTTAAATCTTAACTGGTATTCCCAATGGGCTACAGGTCTCAACTTTAATGATACAGCATTCAAAGATAAACTAACTGAAGCTATTGAATCGATTCTTGCACTCGCAGGTGATCCATACACTAATCAATCACAAGGTGTTCAATCGTATGAAAATAATTTGTATAACATGTTAGCTTATTCTATGGGTAGTAACGATTGGGCTATAGCGCCATCAAAATCAGAAAACAATCTTGCAATGCTTGCGGATGATCCACACTTACAACTCCAATTGCCATCATTATGGTATGAAGCTGATCTTCATTCACCAGATATTAGTGCATACGGTGTTACCTTAGTAGGTATACCTGCTATTATAATAGGTTTTAATAATAAAATTGCTTGGGGGCTGACTAACACTCAAATAAGTGTATTAGATTTTTATGTAGAGAAAACAAATCCATCAAATCCTAATGAATACTGGTATAATGGATCGTGGCGCACTTTTAAAGTTATAAAAGAGGTGATTAATGTAAAAGATGCACATACGATCATATTACCAGTAAACGAGACTATACATGGACCAGTTCTTACTAAGAAAGGTCTCACAATATCAGCTGAATGGATAGGCATGAAAGCAACATACGAGGCTATAGCAATAATTAATGTAATGAAAGCTCAAAATGTAACACAATTCTTTAATGCGCTACAATTATGGGATGTTCCCTCGCAAAATTTTATGTATGCTGATGCATATGGAACTATTGCTGTAATTGAACCAGGTAAGTTCCCATTCAGAATAGTTAAACTACCAAATGGAGATACAGTAAAGGTTGTTGGATCTAGAAGTGTCTTGAACGGTACTGGTAATTATGAGTGGGCAGGTTATATACCGTTTGAAGATCTGCCACATAGTATTAATCCGCAGCAAGGATACTTAGCCGCACCAAATCAAATGAGTATAGGCAGGTATTATCCGTACTTTATACTTGGTGGTTGGTGGGATCCTGGTGCTAGAGCTCAAACTATAAATATGATATTAGGTAAACCAGGTTTATTGACATTAAATGATATGATGAAAGCTCAGAGTAGTGTTCATGATTGGTATGCTCAAATGCTTGTTCCTCTTATCCTGAAATCGATGGAGAAATATCCATCCAGTAATCCTGATGTGCAAAAAGCCGTATACCTGCTCAAGAATTGGAATTACTCTATGTTAAAAGATTTAGAAGCTCCATCAGTTTGGTGGTTCTGGTTATCTTCATTTTATAATATAACGTTTATTACTAAATATAGAGAAATTGGAATTAGAGTTAATCAATATCCATATCCAGGTACAGTACTTTACCTTGCACTCAATGAACCTAATTCACAATGGTTTGATGGTAATTTCTATAAAAAAGCTTCTCAAGCTTTAATTAACGCTGTTGAAGAATTAAGGTCAAAGTTAGGTGAAAATTGGACTTGGGGTAGGTATCATACATTATACCTTGAACATATCTCGCAATTAAAACCGCTTAGTATCGGTCCTTTACCTGAGGATGGTGATCCTTTCACTTTGATGGCTGCACCATTCTCTAACATATTTTACGGTCCAGTAAAACATGGTCCAAGTTGGAGGATGATTGTTGTTATGAATAAAACAGGACCAGTAGCGTATGGAGTTTATCCTGGTGGACAGAGCGAAAACCCAGTAAACAATCATTACAGTGATTTCGTTGATGAGTGGCTTACATATAAATATAATAGATTGCTCTTAGAGAATAATCCTGAACAAATACCATCAGAAATAATAGAAGAAACCATAACTCTTTTACCAAAAAGCTCTGCATCTATTTTCCTTGGGGATGATGCAAATGAAATATAAAAGTGTTATTCTTTTAATATTTGTCATGATCTTGAGCTATGCATTACCATTAATAACTAATAATTGGAGATTTGTAATAGTAGCTGGAATAATCAGTGGTCTATTTCTCTCTCAAAAACTTAAATCGTTTATTATAGGTTTTGCCGGAACTTTGATATCATGGACAATAAGCACATTGTATGTTGTTTTGTTAGATCAAAACCAGAAATTGTTATCATTGATAAGTCAGGTTGCTGATATACCCTCAATAATTTTGATAATGATATTTATTTTCATACCTTCACTAGTTGCTGGTTTCTCAAGTCTAGTAACTACAATAGTGAAAAATCTAATATCTAAGAGATGAGTCTCTATTTGAATGGAGTTTAACTACAATAAGAATTATCTAAAAATACTTTTTTTATTCTACTTTTGTTCGTTCCCTTTTTTCTTCTTTCTTCTCGATTTCTGTTTTCATTGTTTCTAGTTTTTTAATGCTATTATTAAGTATGGATTCTATTGCTTTCAGAAATTCGATGTTTGCGTTTATAAGATGTTTGAGAGATTCTTCGGATCCCTTGGGCCAGTATTTTATTATTAATTCATACAAATCTGGTATTGGTAGTGGTAGGATAATAAAGGGAAATTGCGGTTTCCTTTCTTCTTCCATGCTAATCAGCCTCGAAATATATATGTATTTTGCTATTAATAAGTTTTGCAGATTTCAGAGAATACTTGTACGCAATTGAGGGTAATGGTAGTAATATTGTTGATCTGCCCATGAAGGTCTCGACATGAATTATTAACTCATCACCAAATCTTTCTATTTCTAGATCTTCTTTCTTAACTAGGGGCGCAGGTAATATTATCTCGACACCATTTTCTTTGTTCAATACCTTTATTCCTTCACCCTTAAAGTATATTGTCGTGGGATCGCTATCACCATAGAGTTCTCTGCTTAACATCTGTAAATCATTAAAACCTCTGACTTCACCTTTTAAAAACGATATTTTTCTTAATGGAAGAGGATGAAAGTCTACTTCACATTTTCTTATATAATTATTCTGAAGCTCAAGCCAGTTCTTTAGATACTCGTCTTTGATCGTATTCGGTAATACTTTATTGATTATAACTAAATCTGTATTGATATCATATATTGATGCTTGTACAAATGTTCTTTTTGCATTTTCTATGCTAAATAAATCAGGGTTAACGATCAATCTCAAACTCACTTGACTATGATCCACTAGAATATTATGTACCTCTTCAAGTAAATTAAGAAGTTTTATTTGGGTTTTTATCACATCTTTAGATGGAACAGGAACACCCGCTACAGATGCCACAGTTCTGCTAATATCTGCAATTGGTGCAACAATTCCCATGAATCTTCTACTTAATTTACCAATTAAATATGGCAGATAGAGCAACCTTAATGCATCACCGGATGGGACCATATCTAGTATTATTGTATCATACCTACCTTCTTCAACATAGTTCACAAGCTTTAATAATGCAGCAGCACCAGTAGCTCCTGGAAAATTTGCTATCTCATAGGCTATTATTTCATCAACCCCGCGTGCCTTTAGAACCTCACTAATAAATTCAAACAGAGCGGAATAATGTTTACTAGCCTCATAGACAGGGTCTATTTGAATAGCATCTAAATGTTCTTTCACTTGTGTCTCTTGAGAATTGATTTTAAAACCAAATATATCAGACAACGTATGCGCGGGATCAGTAGAGACCAGCAAAGTTTCATGTCCTAATTCAGAAGACCTTAATGCTGTAGCACTAGATATAACAGATTTACCAACACCACCTTTACCAGTAAAAAATATGACTCTCATCGCATACCACCATCGAAATTAATTTAACCTTAACGATGAGCATGAAGAATTCAAGTTAGACAATTCTAAATTAAATAGCTTTAACAACCTTCGCCACTGGCCTTCTAGGTTTGTAGAGAACTCTGCCATTACAATATCGACACATATAATACATTGTAGTCTCACTAGACACTGCCTTGAGATCATCCTCCGTTAAAACTCTTCCACAACGCTCACAAACATATTCTACCATTACCTCTCCCTCTAACTATATACGAAAACACTAAATAAATTTATCTTCATATTTAAAGCACTAAATCTACTGATTATCCTATTTTTGATGCTTTTATGCATACAAATTCAAAATCTTTAGTAACTATCTGTCGGTTTTTCTAATCTTGATGCGCTCCTAGGCCCGTATGATAATGTTGCTAAAAATTCTAACACCTTGAAGTGATCTGTGCTAAGTATTTTATAACCTCTTCAACTGTATAAAAACATGTAATATTTCTCTCGTTCTTTAATCATAATGTTTATTTCTTTGTTTTTCAAATGTAATGTGGTGGTGCTTATCGTGCACGAGTGGTCTGTTGCTGAATCGGTTATTAGAACCTTAGTACAATGGAGTTCAAAAAATAGGGTGATAGAGATTAAGAAGGTGGTGATTTCTGTACCTTCTTTCTCAATGCTTGATGTGGATGTGTTAAGAGAGGCATTTGATATGATGAAAGGAGAATATTCTTTTAGTGGTACACTGTTGGAAATAAACATCAAGGAACCTGTGTTTAAATGTGAAAACTGTGATAGTACGTTTAGTGTTAATGACGTTGGTGATCAAATTGAAAAAATAAAATTAAATTTCGGGGAAGAATATCCATTACATTTAATGCCAGCGTTAGTTCCGGCATTTTTGGTTTGTCCTTATTGTGGATCTCATGATATAGAAGTTTCATCCCAAAGTATTACAATAGATAAGATAGAGGTGGAGAAAAGTTGAATCCACTAACGATCTTGGCGCGAGAAAAGCTCAAAACTAAGAAGGTTACTGCAGTAATGAGTGCAAAAGGCGGTGTAGGAAAAAGTTTAATTTCTGCACTATTTGCAGTCCTTCATTCAAAGAGGGAGAAAACAGTATTAATAGATTTGGACATACACGGTATGTCCTCAGCAAAATTATTTGGAATAGAGAATAAACTTCATAATATAACGAGGGATGGTATAGCACCATTTTACATACAAGGTCTTGGAATCATAACTCTGAATGGGATAGTCAAAGACAGGTATGTGATACTACCAGGAAGTAATAGGGGAGATGTGATGGAATCATTAATATCATATTCTGACCTCAGAAATGCTGAGCATGTGGTATTTGATATGCCACCAGGATTGAGCGATGAGATTCTAATATTGAATAGAGTGACTAAGTATAATCCAATGATAGTAACAACACCATCAAAAGTATCAATTAAAACTGTAGAACAATTATTGCAATTCTTAAATGACATAAAGGTTACACCAAAATACCTAGTAGTGAACATGGCTTATATAAACTATGAGAACACTATAATTAGACCATTCGGCGATAGCACATACGCAAAAAAACTTTCAGAAAGATATAATGTTAGTCTAATCGAAATACCTATCGATCCAAATATAGAAGATTTTGTCGGCAGAATTCACGAATACAATGGTGAGATTATTAAAAAATTAAGCACATTACTTTGACGATCTTAAATACATTGGAATTAAGTATGGCATCCTTATCCTTAAGTACAGAAGGAATATCAAAAATGTGGTATCATTTTTAAGAACAGTTTATCTCTCTGTTTTAAATTGAAGAGCATATTCACAGTTTGTATGAAATAAACTTTATAATTATTTTGCATAATATAATTAATGAGTTCAAATGTATACAAAAATTCTTAATCATAATATTGTTTTAGAGATTGTCTCAGGTGATATTACCGAAGAATCCTGCGATGCAATCGTTAATCCGGCAAACAGTCTTTTAATTATGGGTGGTGGTGTGGGTTCTGGGTTAAGTAGGAATGCATAGTGAATTGTTGCTTTTATTCCTACTTAACTCTTTCCTCTCGATTAGCTCATCGAGGGCTTTCGGGGTAAACCCGACATCCCCACATCTGAAGGTCAACCCCCAGCCCACCCATCCCCATAGGAAGTCATGCTTCCAGAGCAGAGGGGACACTAAAACGTATGAGCAAACCATATTTAAACCTATCTGCTCTG